>JAKFWB010000042.1 GCA_021732945.1 Porphyrobacter sp. | reverse complement strand
GCGCTATCGACGCGCCATGTAATAATATCTCAAACAATATTGTCGCGCGGCGTTATATGCAGGAAATTGCAGATAAAGTCCAGGTGGAACCGCTGGCGCGCTGGGCGATTGAGCCTGTGTGGCCGCACTGATGTTGCACGCAACGCATCGAAACCTGCACGCGCGAAGGTTCGGTTGCAAAATGCATCGGCATCAGTGAGGCGAGGCAGACGCGCTGGCATCGCATGAAACGGGTTTCGACATGAAAGGCTGCCATGGCAGATAGTGGGGCAAATACCGGCCAACATTACGGCTCGCAGATATCGCTGGCAAAATTCTTCCGGATTTTCTTCGATATCCTCAAGCCTGAAGCCAATTTCTACTGGCTGGCCGCGGTTTACGGCGTGGGCATCAGCCTGCTCAGCCTCGCCACGCCGATTTCGGTGCAGATGCTGATCAACACCATCGCCAACACCGCGCTCACCGCGCCGCTGGTGTTGCTGGCGTTGACGCTGTTCGGCCTGCTGCTGATCTCCAGCCTGATCTATGCCTTGCGGGTTCACCTGATGGAGGTGTTTGCCCGGCGGTTCTACGCCCGGATGGTGGCCGAAATTTCGCTGATCTCGGTCTATGCGCAAAACCCGTTTTTCGGCGATCTCAAAGCCAGCCCGCTGTTCAACCGCTATTTCGATGTGGTTTATGTGCAAACCGCCATCCCGATCCTGTTTATCGGCGGGTTCACCACGCTGTTGCAGATTGCGGTCGGGTTTGTGCTGGTGTCGCTATACCACCCCTATTTCCTCGGCTTCACACTCGTCATGATTGCGCTGATCTGGGTGATCTGGCTGGCGTGGGGTGCCCGCGCGCTGCGCACCGGGATCGACCTGTCCCATGCCAAGCACAAGACCGCAGGCTGGCTGCAAAGCATCGGCGGATCGAACGGTTTCTTCAAATCGCAGCGCCGGATCGATTACGCGCTCGACAAGACCGATGGCCATACCCGCGACTACATCCTGCACCGCCGCCGCCATTTCCGGCATCTGTTTTCGCAGACCATCGCGTTCCTGTTCCTTTACGCCGCGGCCAGCGCTGCGCTGCTGGGGCTTGGCTGGTGGCTCGTGATCCAGAACCAGCTGACCCTAGGCCAATTGGTCGCGGCGGAACTGGTGCTATCGGCGGCGTTCGTCGGCATCGCGCAGCTGGGCAGCTACCTTGGCTATTTCTACGATCTGTTTGCCGCGGTGGAGGAAATCTCGCAATTCTACGATGTCGAACAGGAACAGCCCAAGGGCGCCGATCCGTTCGAAGGGCCAGACCACACCATCGTCATGAAAGCAGTGCGCGGCGCGGCGCGGCATGAGGTGGCGCAGTTCGATCTGGAAATCCCCACCGGCGCAATCATCATGGCGGCGGCCAGCCACCACGGTGTGCAACGCCTGTTCAAGAACCTGCTCAAGATGCATGCCCTGCCGCAGGGGGGCTATGCCACGATGGGCGGGATCGATGTGAAAGACATCGAAGCGCACCATCTGCGCAAGAACGTCCACGTGCTCGACCGCCCGACCATCGTGGAAATGACGATCCGGGAGTATTTGGCGCTGTCGTGCAAGGAAACCGCGCCGCAGCGGATGGTGGCGGCGCTGGAAACCGTGGGGCTGGCCGACACCATCGCCACCTTTGACAAGGGGCTGGATACGCCGCTGGCGACGACAGGCTATCCCTTGTCGGCAGTGGAATTGCAGCAATTGAAGCTGGCCAATGCGCTGCTGGAACAACCGCGCATTCTGGTGCTGTCCCGCCTGTTCGACCTGCTCGAACCCGAACCCCTGCAACGCGCGATCCACGAATTGCGCGCGCAGGCCTTCACAACTGTGATCTATTTTTCCAACCGCAGCGGTGACCTGGGATTTGACCGCTTCCTGTTCATGGAGGCGCAGCGGCAAACCTATTTCGCCACCTTCGAGCAATTCCGCGCCGCTGTGAAACCTGCCGATCCCGCAGGAGGGGCCTGATCATGGCCACGCGCAAAGAAGACATGAGCCATTTCACCACGCTCGCCAGCATCAAGACGCCGCGGGTGATGCGCACGGTGTTCGTGATGCTGCTGATCGCAATCGTCATCGCCGCCGCGTTTCTGATCTATGCCCCGTGGGTGCAGACCACATCGGGGCGCGGGGTGGTGACCACGCTCAATCCCAATGAACGGCGGCAGGATATCAACGCGCTGGTGCCGGGCCGGATCGAGGAATGGTATGTGCGCGATGGCAGCCGGGTCAAAAAAGGCGATCCGATTGTCCGCATCAACGATATTGATCCGCAACTGATCGAACGGCTTCAGGCCGAACGCGGGCAGATGGGGCTGCAATTGCAGGCCGCACAGTCCGCGCTGGCCACCGCGCAAATCGATGAACGCCGCTCGCGCGAATTGTTCGAAGCAGGGCTGTCAGCGCGGCGCGATTACGAACTGGCGCAGATCAAGGTCGCCGAAATGCAGGGGCGCGTCGCCGCCGCGCAGGCCGATCTCAACCGCGCTGACGTGAGCATTGCGCGCCAGTCCGTCCAGATCGTGCGCGCACCGCGTGATGGCTTTATCCAAAGCGTCAATGCCGGTGACGCTGCCACCTATATCAGCGCTGGCGCGGTGCTGGCGACCTTCGTTCCGGCCAATACCCAGCGCGTGGTCGAAATATTTATCGACGGGCGCGACGTTGCGCTGGTGAAGCCAGGCGATACCGCGCGGATCCAGTTTGAAGGCTGGCCTGCGGTCCAGTTTTCGGGCTGGCCATCGGTCGCGATCGGCACCTTTGGCGGGCGCGTGATCTCGGTCGATCATTCGGCGCAGGTCGATGGCCGGTTCCGGGTGCTGATCGCGGAAGAGGCGCTGGATGGGCAAGGCTGGCCCGAAGAACGCTACGTCAGGTTCGGCGCGGCGGTGCAATCGTGGGTGCTGCTGGAAACCGTGCCGGTCGGCTATGAAATCTGGCGTCAGCTCAACAATTTCCCGCCGCAACTGCCGCCGGCCACGGCTGGCCCCGCCAATGGACAGGCGAACTGACCATGCGCCGCGCTTGGGTTATGGCACTGGGAGGCGCGGCGTTGATCGCGCTGGCACCGCCGGGCACAGCAGCGGCGCAGGATATCGTGCCGCTCAACGAATCGCTCGATACCGCACTCACCACCGGGCCGCTGACGCCCGATGAAGTGCTGCGTTCATCCGCGCTGACCTTCCCTTCGATCCTCGAAGCCTTCGAGCGCGAGGCTGCGGCGCGCAGCGATCAGCTCGCCGCCGACGGCGCGTTCGATCTGCTGTTGAAGGGTGAGGCCTACGACCGCCTGACCGGCACATTCTCGGGCGGGTTCGCCAAGGCCGAAGCGCGCCAGCCGCTGCGCCCGCTGGGGGCAGAGGTCTTCGGTTCCTACCGCCTGTCGGACGGACGCTTCCCGATTTACGAGAACATCAACAACACCAACCAGCTGGGCGAAGTGAAAATCGGCGCGCTGTTCTCGCTGCTGCGCGGCAAGGATATTGATCAGCGCCGGTTCGGGATCGAAGACACCCGGCTGGCCGCCAGTCAGGCGCAGCTCGATGTGATGCTGGTCAAGCTCAACGTCCAGCACGAAGCGCTGCGCGCCTATTGGCGCTGGATCGCGGCGGGCGCGGAAATCCGGGTGTTCGAGGAACTGCTCGAAATCGCCGAAGCCCGCCAGATCGGCCTCACCCGCGAGGTGAACGAGGGCGCGCGGGCGCGCATTGCGCTGACCGAAAACGAACAGAACCTGCTGCGCCGCCGCACGCTGCTGGAAGAGGCGAAGCGCAATTTTGCGGTCACCTCCAACAGCCTCGGCTTTTATCTGCGCGGCAGCGATGGGCAGTTGGTTGTGCCGACCCGCGATCAGCTGCCCGAAACCGCGCGCCTCAGGGCGGTCCCCCCGGCAGATCGCTTGCTGGCGACGCCGCTGAGCGAGGTGATCCAGAACCGGCCCGAACTCCAGACCTTCAAACTCGCGCTCGAACGCGCGACAAACAAGGTCGCATTGCGGCGCAATGATTTGCAACCCCGGCTGGATGCCAGTGTCGAGCTGTCGCGCGATTTCGGCGCGGTGGGCGATGGCGGGCCGACCTTCGATTCGACCGATACCGTGGTCGGCGTCACCTTCTCCGTCCCCTTGCAACGCCGCCAGGCACGCGGCGCGTTGCAACGGGCCGAGGCGGAACTGCGCGAGACCGAGCTGCGCCAACGCCGGATCGCCGATCAGCTGACAACCGATATCGCCAACATCCTCGCCAACCTCACCGCCGCGCTGAAACAGGGCGAGCTCGCCAATGCCGAGGTCAGCCAAGCGAACACGATG
>JAKFWB010000463.1 GCA_021732945.1 Porphyrobacter sp. | reverse complement strand
GGCCTTGGCGATCAGGTAATGCTGTCCCCCGCGCGCGGCGACTTGCGGCGAGTGCGTCACCGCGAGCAATTGCCCTTCGCGCGCGGCCAGCCGCGCCAGCCGCTCGCCGATGGCCGAAGCGACCGCACCGCCCACGCCGCGGTCGATCTCGTCGAAGATGATCGTCGCCGCCCCGCCCTGCTCCGCCAGCGCGACCTTCAGCGCGAGGATGAAGCGCGACAATTCCCCGCCCGATGCGATCTTGCCCAGCGGCGCAAAATCCGCGCCGGGGTTGGTCGAAATCAGAAACTCCACCGCGTCGATGCCCGATGCGCCCCAGCGGTCTTCGGGCAGCGGTGAGACCTGCGTCAGGAACCGCGCCGCATCGAGCTTCAGCGGAGCCAATTCCCCCGCCACCGCCCCATCGAGCTTCGCCGCGCCTGCCACCCGCGCGGCGTGCGCAGCCTCGGCCGCTGCAACGTAAGCGGTGCGCGCTTCCTTGGCTGCGGCTTCGAGCGCATCGAGCTGCGCCTCACCGCCCTCAATCGCGTCGAGGCGGCTGCGCATGGTGCGCATCAATTCGGGCAGATCATCGACCTCGCAGCGGTGCTTGCGTGCGGCGGCGCGCAGTTCGAACAGGCGGGTCTCGGCATTCTCGAGCGCATGGGGATCGTGCAACAAAGCCTCGGCGGCGAGCCGCAGCTTGTCCTCAGCCTCGCCCGCCTCGATCACCGCACGGTCAAGCGCTGCGAGCGCCTCGGCCAACAGCGGGTGTTCGGGCGCGATCCGGTCGAGCTTGCGCGCCGCCACCCGCAAAGCGGCGAGCGGCGAGTCCGAACCCTCCCACACATTCCGCAGCGCCTCCAGATCGTCCGCCAGCCGCTCGCCCTTCTGCATATCGGCACGCGCGCCCGCGAGCCGCGCTTCTTCGCCCGCCACCGGCTCAAGCGTGGTGAGTTCGGCGAGATGCGCGATCAGCAAATCCTGATCGGCCTTGGCCTGCTCCACCGCGCCGCGCGCTTCGGCGAGCTGCGCCTCGGTGCGCGCCCATAGCGCATAGGCCCGCTCCAGCCCGGCGACATCGGTGCCCGCATAGCGATCGAGCAGCATCCGGTGCCCGCGCGGGTTCACCAGCCCGCGATCATCGTGCTGGCCGTGCAATTCGACCAGCGCGGGCGCCAGTTCGCGCAGCAGGGCGACGCTGGCGGGTTGATCATTGATAAAGGCCTTGGAACCCCCATCGGCCTTGACCTGTCGCCGGATCAGTAGCGGCTCGTCCGGTTCGATGGCGATCTCGGCCTCGTCCAGCGCAGCCGCGATACCAGAAGGCAGGCGCGCGAACTCAAAGCTGGCAGTGACGGTCGCCTTATCCTCCCCAGCGCGCACCAGCGAGGTTTCTGCCCGGTCGCCAAGGATCAGCCCGAGCGCATCAAGCAGGATCGACTTCCCCGCCCCCGTCTCACCGGTGAGCACGCCGAGCCCGCGCGCGAAATCGAGGTCGAGCGCTTCGATAAGGACGATGTTGCGGATCGATAGGCGGGTGAGCATGCCTTACGGCGTCTAGCGCAAGCCACAGCGCAGGTCACGGCCAGAGACCAAGTTTCAAACACTCAAAAATCGAACCGGCCAAAAGCAAACGGGGGCCCGGCGCGAACCGGGCCCCCGCTGTTAGGCGCCTGAACTCGGCAGGCTCAGGGCAAAACGCCGATCACGTCGGGGTTGCCATCCGGATCGCCGGTCACGCGGCCACCATCGCCCGGTCCGCCTTGCAGCAGGATCCCGGCGAAATGCGGGGTCGCCATCGAGGTGCCGGAAATGGTGTTATAGCTGCTGCCAATCCAGGTCGAACGCACCGCTACGCCCGGCTCGCCAAAATCGACCGGCGGGTTGCCGAAGTTCGAAAAGCTCGCCCAAGTATCCCCTTGCGCGAAGGCCGAGATGGTGAACACGTTGGTGCCATTGGTGCGGGCGGGCGAGACATTGCCAGCGAACTGGGCTTCGTTGCCCGCAGCCACCGCAAAGCGGATGCCGCGCGCGGCGGCATTGAGGACCGCCGTGTCAAGCGCAGTGCTGGCACCGCCGCCAAGGCTCATATTGGCAACATCACCCGCACGGCCGTTGGCCGCAACGTAATCGACGCCCGCAATCACACCCGAATTCGAACCCGATCCGCGCCGGTCAAGCACGCGGACCGCCACCAGCGGCGCGCCCGGGGCCACTCCGATCACGCCGATCGTGTTGTTGCGCGCACCGATCGTGCCGGCAACGTGTGTACCGTGACCGTTCTGATCGTTGGCAGTAGTGTTGCCACCGAGGAAGCTGCGCGAGCGCGCCGTATCGACAGAGAGATCGGGGTGGTTGAGCTGAATGCCGGTGTCGATCACCCAGGCGGTTGCGAAGGTGCCGGCGCGGCCGCCGTTAACGCGGGCGATGCCCCAGGGGACCACCTGCGCGGGCTGCGCGGTGCCGCCGCCACCAGTGCTTTGGACCGTGGTGACAACCTGATCTTCCTCACAATAGGCAATGTTCGGATTGTTGCGCTTCATGTTTTCCATCGCCTGCGCTGAAGCGTTTATCGCGAAACCTCGAAGAGCCGCGCTATAGACATGGCGCATCTGCCCCCCCGCAGCCCGCACCGAGCGGTTGGCTTCAGCGTTGGCATTGGCGCGCGAAACCTTGGCGTCGTCAAACACGCAGATATAGCTGCCCGCAATCTTGTCGCCCCGCTTTTCGGCCTGCGCCGGGGTCGCAAGCGCGACCATTGGCAGCGCAGCAATTGCGACCATCATTGTCAGCTTCATTGTCATGGATATCTCCTCCAGCAATCATGCCCCGGCCCAATCCCCCCAAGGATGCATGGCCAAGCCCGGATGCTAATTCTGGAGAAACGTCTTGTAGAGTGAGAAAGAGTATTAATCCCGCTTTAAGGACAATATTCTTAGGAATTAGGCCGGTCTACTAACGGCTTCCTGCGTAATTATACGAGGATTGTCGCATCGAGCCGAAACAATTCTTGAAAACCAGGCGTATCCAACACACAAATCCGCCAGACGAACGGTTGGGAATGGCACCGCCCCGGCCGAGCAGAGTCAGCCAGGATGCGCCGCAGGATCAGCTCGCCGTGACACCCTCGGCGTGCTTTTCGACCAGTTTGAAGGCGCGTTCGTACCATTCCGAGCCGGGGTAGTTTGCGCCCAGCACGGCGGCATATTTCACCGCTTCTTCCGGCACGCCCAGCGCCAGGCTGCTTTCGGTCAGGCGAAACAGCGCCTCGGGCGTGTGGCTGGTGGTATCGAACTTTTCCACAACATTGCGGAACCGCATGTCGGCCGCGAGCCACAGGCCTGAACGCTGGTAATGCCGTCCGATCTCCATCTCCTTGCCCGCAAGGTGGTCAGCGACAAGATCAAGCTTCAACCGCGCGTCCGCCGCATATTCGGTCTGTGGGAAGCGGCGGTTGACTTCGCGCAGCGCGGTCTGCGCCTGTTCGGTAATCTTCTGATCGCGGTTCACATCGCTGATCTGCTCGTAATAGCTCAGCGCGATCAGATAATAGGCGTACGGCGCATCCTTGTTGCCGGGGTGGATCGACAGGAAGCGCTGTGCGTTCTGGATCGCCTTGTTGTAATCGCTCGCGATGTAATAGCTGAAGGCGCTCATCAACTGCGCGCGGCGGGCCCAGGGCGAATAGGGGTGCTGCCGCTCGACCTCGTCAAACAGCGCCGCCGCCTGAATGGTATTGCCCCGATCAAGCCGCCGCTGCGCCTCGCCATAAAGCGATTCGACATCGCGCGCGACGTAGGCAACGTCCTTGCCTTCGCTGTTGCCAGCACAGGCAGAGAGGGTGGCGGCGGTGGCGGCCAGCAGGGCGGCGCGGGCGATGCGGCCGGAGAGGCGCATGGTGAGTTTGGGTTGCATGGGGTGGGGATATAGCGAGGGGGGTGGTGAATGGGAAGTGAAGCTGTGGGGGTTTCACCGCTGCCGTTAATGGCAGGCCGCTGGCCGCAAACGTTGAAAGCTGTTGCACGCAATCCGGGTTGAAGTACTCTGCTTGCACGGGCCTTAAATGGGGGGTCTGGCTTGCTCGTCGTTTCCGATCGACATTACCAATCGGCACAAGACCAATCAGTTGAAAGCTGGCTGCGGATCATCGTGCCCGAAGTTGTGCGGCGGTTCCCGCAATGGGCAGAGCAAATCGGCATCTCGGACGTCGAAATTATTTGCCGAGAGATCGAGCGGTTTTCCCGCGACTATGATTTCAACGACGAAGAATGCTTCTGGAAGGTGCTGGAAGCGAGAGTGGCGGATCCATCGCTGCTGTCAGCTTTGACCGAGTTTCAGGTCTTTGCTCTTTCCCGCA
>JAKFWB010000460.1 GCA_021732945.1 Porphyrobacter sp. | reverse complement strand
GCTGGCGTTCCGCGCGGGCGCGATCACCGGGATGCTGGTGGCCGGCCTCGCGTTGCTCGCGATTGCGTGCTTCTTCTGGTATCTGACCGGGCCTGCGGGATTGGCTCCTGACAGCCGTCCGGTGGTGATCGGCCTGACCGCCCTCGCGCTTGGCGCATCGCTGGTGTCGATCTTCGCACGTCTGGGCGGCGGGATCTTCACCAAGGCGGCTGACGTTGGCGCGGATCTGGTCGGCAAGGTCGAGGCCGGAATCCCCGAGGATGACCCACGCAACCCCGCCGTGATCGCTGACAATGTCGGCGACAATGTGGGTGACTGCGCCGGGATGGCGGCTGACCTGTTCGAGACTTACGTCGTCACCGTCGGCGCGACCATGGTACTGACCGCGCTGCTGCTGAAGGGTGCCGAGAACCTCGCCGCCCTGATGGCACTGCCGCTGCTGATTGGCGGTGTGTGCATCGTCACCTCGATCATCGGCACCTACTTCGTGCGCCTTGGCGGAGGCACAAACATCATGGGCGCGATGTACAAGGGCTTCATCGTCACCGCCGTGCTGTCGTTCCCTGCGATCTGGTGGGCGATTGGCTTTGCGCTTGGTGACATGGAAACCGCGATTGCAGGTCAGGCCTATAATGGCCGCACGCTGTTCTATTGCGGGTTCCTCGGCATCATCATCACCGGTCTGATTATCTGGATCACTGAGTATTACACCGGCACCAATTACCGCCCGGTCCGCTCGATCGCCAAGGCTTCGGAAACGGGCCACGGCACCAACGTGATCCAGGGTCTGGCCATCAGCATGGAATCGACCGCGCTGCCGACGCTGGTGATCTGCGCAGGCATCGTCATAGCCTTCCAGCTCGCTGGGCTGATTGGGATTGCCTATGCGGCCACATCGATGCTGGCGCTGGCGGGGATGGTCGTGGCGCTTGATGCCTATGGCCCGGTCACTGACAATGCCGGCGGCATCGCCGAAATGGCGGGGCTGGACGATAGCGTGCGTGAAAAGACCGACGCGCTCGACGCGGTGGGCAACACCACCAAGGCCGTGACCAAGGGCTATGCCATCGGTTCGGCAGGCCTTGCCGCACTGGTGCTGTTCGCCACCTACACCGCCGACCTGCGTGAGCTGTTCAAGGGTGTCACGGTCGATTTCAGCTTGGAAAACCCCTATGTCATCGTCGGGCTGCTGCTCGGCGCGTTGCTGCCGTATCTGTTCGGCGCGATGGGCATGACGGCAGTGGGCCGCGCGGCAGGCGAAGTGGTGAAGGACGTGCGCGATCAGTTCGCTCAGAACCCCGGCATCATGACCTATGAGGTCAAGCCGGACTATGCCCGCACCGTCGATCTCGTCACCAAGGCGGCGATCAAGGAGATGATCATCCCCTCGCTGCTGCCAGTGGCCGCGCCGATCGTTGTCTACTTCGTGATCACCGCAGTGGCGGGGCAGGCCAATGGCTTTGCTGCGCTCGGCGCTCTGCTGCTCGGCGTGATCGTGGGCGGCTTGTTTGTCGCCATCTCGATGACATCGGGCGGCGGCGCTTGGGACAACGCCAAGAAGTACATCGAAGATGGCAACCACGGCGGCAAGGGTTCCGACGCGCACAAGGCGGCGGTGACCGGCGATACGGTCGGCGATCCTTACAAGGATACCGCTGGCCCGGCGGTGAACCCGATGATCAAGATCACCAATATCGTCGCGCTGTTGCTGCTCGCGGCGCTGGCGGCGGGTGCGGCGTAAGGCTTGATGTGAGCTCCCGCGCAGGCGGGAGTCTCATTTTGCTTGGCACTATACCCGACTGAGGTCCCCGCCTGCGCGGGGACTCGCCCAGAACTCAGACCCCGCCGGGAGCAATTCCGGCGGGGTTTAATTTTGCCCACCGCCTGTGTCCCTGCATCGGACAGCCCCTCTCCCGGCCCACGCAATCGCCGCGCGCCTGTGCCATGGTTGCCGCACAATTAACGCTCTTCAGATGAACGGGGGATACGGCGATGGACATGGCAAGTGCCAAGGCGTTTCGCACCCATACGCCCGCATTCCTGCAAGATGCCGCTGCTGATAGTCATATCCGCAGCAAGACGCTGGCTGAGGTCGATACCCCCGCCTTCCGCGCCGCGTGGGCGCTGCTGGTGGCCGAAGCCGCAGAGCCCAATCCTTTCTTTGAACCGTGGCTGCTGGTCCCGGCGCTACGGCAATGGGGTACGGGGGTGACGATCAAGGCGTGGTACCACTATGGCCGCCTCGCAGGATTGCTGCCGGTCAGGACGAGCGCCAACTATTATGGCCACCGCGTGCCGCATAGTGCTGGCTGGCTCCACGCCAATGCCTTCTGCGGCGCGCCGCTGATTATCGGCGGGCACGAGGAGGCGTTCTGGCGTGCGCTGCTGGCCGATAGCGACCGCTCGGCGGGCCAGTCCCTGTTCCTGCATCTGCCCAAGCTGCCTGCCGATGGCCCGGCGCTCGCCGCGCTTGACCGGGTGCTCGCCGCAAGCCCCCGCGCGCATTACACCGCCGAGGAGGAAAGCCGCGCTGTCCTCACCGGCGGTGGCACGGCAGCGGCCTATTTCGACAATGCGATGAGCGCCAAGAAGCGCAAGGAATTGCGCCGCCAGCGCACCCGCCTTGCCGAGGAAGGCACTCTGACCTTCGACCGGATCGAAGGCGCAGATGGGCTGGCGGAATGGACTGACGAATTCCTCGCGCTCGAAGCGGCCGGATGGAAAGGAGCAGGCGGATCGGCGCTCGCCAGCGCGCCCGATACGCGCGCCTTCTTTGCCGAGACGCTGGCAGGCGCAGCGGCGGCAGGCAGGCTGGAACGGTTGGCGCTGCGGCTGGATGGCCGGGCCATCGCCATGCTGGCAAATTTCATCACCGCGCCGGGTGCCTACAGCTTCAAGACCGCCTTTGACGAAGATTACGCGCGCTTTTCGCCCGGCATGCTGTTGCAGCTGGAAAACCTCGCACTGCTCGAACGCCCCGGCATCCATTGGGCTGATAGCTGCGCGGCCCAGGGCCACCCGATGATCGAACGCCTGTGGCGCGACAAGCGCCGCATGATCAGCCGCAATATCGCCATCGGCGGCCCGCTGCACCGCGTCGCCTTCCGCCTGCTCAAGGCCTACGAAACCCGTCCCCGAGGAGCATAGCATGAACGCCCCCGCCCAATTCGCTGATGCTACGACAACCCCGGTGTTCGAAACCTCGACCCGTCGGTTGTTCATGGGCCACTATCCCGAAACGCCGCACACCTTGCCGCACAATCTGACCGCGCATCCGCTGCTGGAGATTGAGGCGCTGGCCGGGCTGGCCGAGCACCTGCCGATCGCCTCGGTCGAATATAACCGCGGCGATCTGCCCATCGGGGTCGATGGCAAGCCGGGATCGAACGGCATGACCATCGCCGAAACCATCCGCAAGGTGGCCGAGGCGGAAAGCTGGGCGGTGCTCAAGAACATCGAACAGGTGCCAGCATATCACGACCTGCTGCTGGGCCTGCTCGAAGAGCTGCGGCCCGAAATCGAAGCGGCGACCGGCGCGATGCTGACGCCGCAGGGGTTCATCTTCATCTCCAGCCCCAACGCGGTCACGCCCTACCACTTCGATCCGGAACACAATATTCTGCTCCAGATCCGGGGCAGCAAGGTGATGACGCAGTTTCCGGCAGGCGACACCCGGTTCGTGCCGGATACAGCGCATGAAACCTACCATTCGGGCGGCCCGCGCGAGTTGAAGTGGGATGATGCGATGCTCGTCCACGGGCGCGAATTTCCGCTCAGCCCCGGCGATGCGCTGTTCGTGCCGGTAATGGCGCCGCATTTCGTCAAGAACGGCCCCGCGCCGTCGGTGTCGCTGTCGATCACCTGGCGCAGCGAATGGAGCTACCGCGAAAGCGACGCGCGCATTCTCAACGCAATCCTGCGCAAGCGCGGGTTTAGCCCTTCCGCTCCCGGCCGCTGGCCGCAGCAGAATTACGCCAAAGCCTACACCTTCCGGGCGCTGCGCAAGCTGGGGTTGACGGGCAAGTAGGGCGCTAGAGCCTATTTCAGTCAGATGGAAACATTCGCATCGCGTCAGGAAGCCCGCTGGACAGGAGTGGCGCGCAGCGCGGGCCCTTCGGCCCCCGGGCAAGGGCCGCGACGCAGCCAGCGGGCTTCCTGACGCGACCTCTGCGGGGCGGGCCGATTTTGGCCCATCGCCGCGTCGATCGTCGGTCACTATGCGTTAGCATGGCTCCCTCCTCTCTCCTTGCGCTGGGCAAAAATCGGCTCCGTGCCAATGCTTCCATATGACTGAAATAGGCTCTAACATGGCCTTGCGCCATGACTGAAACGCCCACCAA
>JAKFWB010000049.1 GCA_021732945.1 Porphyrobacter sp. | reverse complement strand
TAACATGCTGACGATGATCAATGGACTGGCGCAGGTGAGCACCTATGCCGGGCATGATGCCAATGGCCGCCCGGCTTCGATGACAGACCCCAATGGTGTCGTGACCACCTTCGCCTATGATCCGCTAGGCCGGATCGCTGGGATCACGGTGAAGCATCCGACCAATCCGGCGCTCGATGCGACCACAACGATGGTGTACGATCCCGTCGGCAATGTGACCGAGCTGGCCCTGCCAGGCACCGCGCCGCTCATCATGGAATATGATGCAGCGAACCGCCTTACCGTGATGCGCTCTGCCAGCGGAGAACGGTTCGAATTTGCCTATGACGCCATGGGCAATGTGACGCGCGAGACGGTGAAACGCACCGACGGCTCGACGTCACGCTTCGTGCGGCGCGAATTCGACGAGCTCGGGCGGCTGCTCACTGAACGCCTCGGCCTGCGCTCCCCCGCGCGGCTCGGCTACGACAAGGTCAGCAACCTCACCGGCTTCACTGATCCGAATGGCGCCGCAACCACCTCGTCTTTCGATGCGCTCGACCGGGTCATCTCCACGCTTGCGCCCGATGGCGGCGCTCAGGCGTCGGCCTATGACCAGCAGGACAACGAACTCACTTTCACCGATCCGGTCGCGGTGACGACGCAGTTCACCTATAACGGTTTTGGTGAGGTGATCCGCGAGATCTCGCCCGATCGCGGCACCAACACCTATGAATATGACGCTGCCGGCCGGATGACCAAATCGATCGATGGGCGCGGTCAGGTGGTCAACTATACGCACGACGTCCTCGGGCGCGTCACCCAGATGGTACCAGTCGGTCGGCCTGCTTCCGAGGTGATCGCCTAC
Source organism: Porphyrobacter sp. (assembly GCA_021732945.1). Taxonomy (GTDB): domain Bacteria; phylum Pseudomonadota; class Alphaproteobacteria; order Sphingomonadales; family Sphingomonadaceae; genus Erythrobacter. The sequence goes on along the minus strand of JAKFWB010000049.1, from coordinate 3,493 downwards.
TATTGGGACACGGGCGGCCTGGCAGGCTCCTATAGCGTCGGGCGACTTGCCAAGGTGGTCGATGGCTCGGGCACGACTTTGTTCCAATACGACCATCGCGGCAATCAGACCGTGCAGCAGCAGGTGATCGGCACCAGCACCACGGCGCAGCTTGCCTACAGCTACGATCTTGCCGACCGGATCACCCAGATCACCTATCCGTCGGGCCGTCAGGTTCGCTACGGTTACGACACGCTCGGCCGCGTCGGTCTGGTCGAGACCCGCGTCAACGCCGCCGCGCCAACCTGGCAGGTGGTCGCCAGCGGGCATCAATATGAGCCGTTCGGTCCGGTCAAGGCGATGGCGCTGGGCAACGGGCTTGCGGTTTCGAACGACTGGGGCACGGACGGATTTCTGGCCGAGCGCCGCCTCGTTGCAACCAGCAGCGGCGCGGCGCTGTCGCACCTTGCCTATGGCCGCGATGAGGTTGGGCGGATCGGAGCGATTGCCGATCAGCTGACCCCGGCGAACTCGGTGGTCTATGGCTATGATCCGGTCGGACGCCTGACCATGGCGGTGTCGAGCAGCGTCAGCGCCGCGTCGGAGACCTATGCCTACAATCCCGGCACCAACCAGCTGGCCACAGTCACCGATGCCAGCGGTACGCGCACGGTCAGCTATGACGGTCGCGGCAACACAGTGGCGGAGACGCGTCCGGGTGGGGTGGCGGTGGCGGCGAGCTATGATGGGCACGCGCGGCTCGAAAGCTACGACCGCAGCAATATCGGCGCGCAGACCTATGTCTATAATGGCATGGGTGACCGGGTGCGGGTGGTGAAGCCGACGGGCACGCGGCACTTCGTCTATGACAGTCAGGGTCGGGTGGTGGCGGAATATGGTGCTTCCTCCGCCGAGGTGAAGGCCGAGTTCATCTGGGCGCTGCCGCCAGCGGCTAATGATAACGCGCCGTTCGGCGGTGATGACGGGATCGCCGGCTACGCCCCGCTCGCGCTGGTGACGACCAACACGTCGAGCCAGCTTACGCTCTACTGGGTCCACGGCAACCACCTCGGCGTGCCGATCGTCACCACCAACGCGCTGGGGCAAGTGGTCGATCCCGGCAACGATTTCCTGCGCCCCGGCTTCCCCGGCCAGAGCCAGGTGCTGAGCGACCTCTACTACAACCTGGCGCGGGACTACGATCCGGTGCTGGGGCGGTATATTCAGGCGGACCCGATTGGGTTGCTGGGGGATGTGAATCCGTATCTTTATGCCGACGCTGATCCGGTGAATATGATCGATCCGGATGGGCGATACGCATTGCCACTCGCCCCACTCGCCGGCGGAGGCGGCGGCGCAATTGCTGCTGCTTGCGTCTCGAACCCCGCAGGGTGGATCATTTGCGGAGCTGCAGCCGTCGCCATAGTTGGGTATGGAGGCTACCTCATCTACAAACACTATAATCCCGATTGCCTCAATCCCCCGGTTTTGGAAATGGCTGGCCACACGAAAGGCAAGCGACCCAGCACCAAAGGGAAACATGAGGCAGGTGATGGACGGCGTGGAAGAGACGGCGGTGGAGAGAAAGCCGACTGGGGACAGGGCGGCCCACGCAAACCGCCAACCAAACGTCCGCCCGACTACAAAAAAGGGCCGTGGCCCCCCAAGACGTAATTGGAATTATAATGAGCAAAGATGAAGCAGAAGCAACCTACGCTCGGGCTCTCGAGTTATCCAAAGCGAGCGATCCTATCTTGGGTGAGATCGAAGATCTTCTGAGGAGAGCTGCGGCGCTTGGGTCGGGTGAGGCTAATTTTGCCTTGGGCAGTTGGTATTTTTTCGGCAAGCACTTTGAAAAATCTGTGGAAAATGCAATTAAATATTGGGAAATTGCTGCAATTCAGGGAAACGTCGATGCGTGTTTAGAACTTGCTAAAATTTACGAACGCGGAGATCTTGTCGAAAAAAATCGCGAAAAAATTCTTTGCAATTACTTGATGGCTGTTGCTCAAGGCTCAGGGCAAGCTTTTTTTGAACTCGCGAGATCATTTTATCATGGCATATTTACACCCGAGAGTCAGGCTGCATATGAAAAACTAATGGAAAGGGCGGAAGAAATAGGTTTCGAAGATAGAACTTAATTTCGAAAAGGGAGAAGGGCAATGTTAAGGAGTCGTGGAACGTTGCGCAACTCGTCGACCCTCCTCGTGGTCATCGGATCGCTCCTCGCCACCGCCGCCTCCGCGCAGGTGCCGCAATGCGCCGTGCCCAACACGCTGGTGAACGGCCAGGTCGCCGATGCCACCGACGTGATGGAGAATTTCAACGCCGTCGCCAATTGCGTCGATGGCGCAATGGACGACACCGTCACCCACGAGGGTGAGGCTTTTGCCAATGAGACGGCCTTGCCGTGAAAGCGAGCTGTCGCAACCTCGGCGACCGGGTGCGGGTGGTGAAGCCGACCGGCACGCGGCACTTTGTCTATGACAGTCAGGGCCGGGTGGTGGCGGAATATGGTGCTTCCTCCGCCGAGGTGAAGGCCGAGTTCATCTGGGCCGTGCCGCCGGGTGCCAATGATAACGCGCCGTTCGGCGGCGACGACGGGATCGTCGGCTACGCCCCGCTCGCGCTGGTGACGACCAACACGTCGAGCCAGCTTACGCTCTACTGGGTCCACGGCAACCACCTCGGCGTGCCGATTGTCACCACCAATGCGCTGGGGCAGGTGGTCGACCCCGGCAACGACTTCCTGCGCCCCGGCTTCCCCGGCCAGAGCCAGGTCCTGAGCGACCTCTACTACAACCGCGCGCGCGATTATGACCCGGTGCTGGGGCGGTATATTCAGGCGGACCCGATTGGGTTGTTGGGTGGGGCCAATCCGTATCTTTATGCCAATGGCGATCCCGTCAATTTTATCGATCCATGGGGACTGGAGCCGACTTACCCGACACCACATCCCTCCATTCCAGGCGGGCCTTGGGAACCAGCAGGACCGGGTCAGCGACCGGGAACGTTTTACGGTCCGAAGAAGCCTAGTGGCCCACGTGCGCAGTGCAACTACGTGCCATCAGAAGCAGAAGGCGGGATGAAGGGCGCCGAGGAGCCTTACTGGGAGACCCGTGACCTTGACGGGAAAAAGAGATATAACCTTCGCGGAAAGCTCATCACTGCCGGACAAGCTCACGGGCACAATAGAAGACCAGCTTCAAGCAAGAAGCCTTGGAGATGGCTCAGTCCACCGTGGGTTTTTTGTAAGTTTGTCGGGGTTTGCGATCCTGACCCGTTATATTAGAGAGCCGACATGGACGACAACAAAGCGCATAACCTCCCAAGAGAATTTGAAAGGAGTGCTTGGGGTGTGGTTAAGCGCACCTCACAAGAAAATGCAGAGGCAATAAAGATAATTGATAGATCTGATCAATTTGAAAGGATTTTATCATTCTCTCAGCACTTAATTGAGTTTTACATATATGATGAAACATTTTTTCTAAATATTGATTTCTCAGTCCCAATC
>JAKFWB010000246.1 GCA_021732945.1 Porphyrobacter sp. | reverse complement strand
CCCCATTACCAAGCCCCCTCTGCCGCTGTGGACCGCCGCCGCCAGCAACGCGGCCTTCACCCCGCCCGAAGCCTGCGCCGCGCAGGCGAGCGCCTTTGAACGCACCATCGCCCGCCGCAACCGGCGCGAGCGGTTCGCGGGGCTGATCCAGCTGCCGGTCTGGGGCGGGCTGGCGGCGTTCTTCCTGTGGGAGCGCGAATGGCTGGTCGGCTTCGCGCTGCTGCTGTGCGGCGCGGGGGTGGTGGTGGTGCTGCGCAACCTCGCACGCCGGGCGAGCAACCTTGCGCCGCTCCCCGAAGAGCCGTGCCTCGCGCATCTCGAACGCCAGTATCGCCGCCAGCATGACGCCCTGCAAAGCGTGCCCGCGTGGTACATCGGCCCCTTGGTGCCGGGCGTGCTGGCGCATTTTGCCGCCGTGACCGCTGGCATGGCCGAGAGCAAGGGCTGGATCGCCGCGCTTGAGGGCACGCTGTGGCCGTTCTCCCTCACCATCGGGGTGTTCGCGGTGGTGATCCTGCTCAACCGCGCCGCCGCGCGCCGCATCGCCGCCGATCTTGAGCGGCTCAAGACGCTGGCCTGAGAACTGCGTTCGCCCTAAACCAACCCAAAATCCGGAGAGACAAGCCCATGATCCGCAGCACCTTGCTCGCCCTCGCCCTGGCCTGCACCGCCAGCGGTCTGACGGCTGCCCCGGCGATGGCGCAGACGCCCGCCCCCGCCGCGCCCGCTGCCAACGAGACCCCGCTCGATACCCGCGCCGATGAGGTGGTTGCGGTGCTCAATGGCACCATCGCGCCGGAGGATATCTTCACGCAGGGCTTTCAGGCGGCGGTGTCTGCGGCGCAGATCAAGGCGCTGAGCGCCAGCCTTGTCGACCAGTTCGGCCCGGCCAAGACGGCCACCCTGCTCGCCCCGCGCAATGGCAACCGCGCGGCACTGGAAATCCGGTTCGAGCGCGGGATCGCCAAGGGCGCGATCGCGATTGATCCGGGCGAGGATGACCGCATCAGCGAACTGCTGTTCACCTCGGTCGATTCGCTCGCAGTCGCGGGGGACACGCCCGAAAAGATCGCCGCCGACCTCGCCGCGCTGCCCGGCAGCGTCAATGCGTGGTTCGGGCCGCTTGATGGTGCCACTCCGATGATCCGCTACCACGCCGATGTGCCGCTCGCGGTGGGATCGAGCTTCAAGCTCTATGTCCTCGCCGCGCTGGGTGAGGATGTGAAGGCGGGCAAGCGGCGCTGGACTGACGTCGTGCCGCTGACCGAGCAGAGCTACCCCAGCGGGCAGTTGCAGAACTGGCCCAAGGGGGCACCATTGACGCTCCACACCCTCGCCAGCCTGATGATTTCGATCAGCGACAACACCGCCACCGATCAGCTGATCAAGGAGCTGGGCAAGGAGCGTATTCTTGGACTGATGGGCGAAAGCCATCGCAATCCTTACCTGAACCAGCCCCTCTTGACCACGCGCGAGCTGTTCGTGACCAAGGCCGACAAAGGCCTGACCGAACTGCGGCGGCGGGGACGCCGCGGCGACGAGGATGCGCTGATTGCCTATGATGCGCTCCTCAACGCGCCCGAGCGGCCCGTGACGCTGGAAGACGTCAATGCCGCTTTCGCCAATGGTCCCAAGGCGCTCGACGTAGAATGGTTCGCCGCGCCGGTCGATTTCGCGGATCTCTTTGCCTTCATGCGCGGCGAGGCCGATCCCGAAGTGTTCAAGATCATGGCGATCAACCCCTCTGCCACCCCGGCGATCCTCGCCAATTGGGACTATGTCGGCTTCAAGGGCGGGTCAGAACCCGGCGTCCTCAACCTCACCTGGCTGCTTACCGATAAGGACGGGCGCGACTGGATCTTGTCGCTTGGTTGGAACAACCCCGCCGCCGTGGTCGATGAGGGCAAGCTCTTGGCGATTGCTCAGCGTATCTTGTTGCTGCCTCGCTGATTTGCCAGCCCCCAGCCTCTTGCGCGAGCCCATGCGGGCCCTTATCGCTGCGCGTCGAAAAACAGTCTCTCAAGGAAACCCGATGTCAGAGCAGCAGCGTTTTGAAGGCACCAAGTCCTATATCGCGACCGAAGACCTGAAGGTTGCCGTCAACGCCGCCGTCACTCTGCGCCGCCCGCTGCTGGTGAAGGGCGAACCCGGCACAGGCAAGACCGTTCTGGCGCATGAAATCTCCAAGGCGCTGGGCGCCCCGCTGATCGAATGGAACATCAAGTCCACCACGAAGGCGCAACAGGGCCTGTATGAATATGACGCCGTGGCGCGCCTACGCGATGGCCAGCTCGGCGAAGAGCGCGTCCACGACATCCGCAACTACATCAAGAAGGGCAAGCTGTGGGAGGCCTTTACCGCGCCCCAGCTGCCCGTCCTGCTGATCGACGAGATCGACAAGGCCGATATCGAGTTCCCGAATGACCTGTTGCAGGAACTCGACCGGATGAGCTTCGACGTTTACGAAACGCAGGAGCGGATCGAAGCGCGCGAACGCCCGATCGTAGTCATCACCTCGAACAACGAGAAGGAACTGCCCGACGCCTTCCTGCGCCGCTGCTTCTTCCACTACATCAAGTTCCCCGACCGCGAGACGATGCAGGACATCATCGACGTCCACTTCCCCGGCATCCAGAAGGTGCTGGTGAAGAAGGCGATGGATATCTTCTACGACCTGCGCGAGGTGCCGGGGCTGAAGAAGAAGCCTTCGACGTCCGAGTTGCTCGACTGGCTCAAGCTGCTGCTCAACGAAGACATGCCGCTTGACGTCTTGCAGAGCAGCAATCCGGCGAGCGCCATCCCACCACTGCACGGGGCGCTGCTGAAGAACGAGCAGGACATTATGCTATTCGAACGGCTGGCCTTCATGGCGCGGCGCAATCCGGGCTGAGGGCGCTTGTTGTCCCAATTCTTTTGCGTTAGCCTCCATACAAACGGCAATAGGGGCATTGCATGAAGGGTCAGGTACTTACGTTCGATCCGCTGAAGGGCGAAGGCATCATCAGCGGTGAGGATGGCAGTCGTTACGCTTTTCAGGGAACAAGCTGGCGCGGAACGGGCGGCGTGCCGGGCTCCAGGTGGATTTTAACGCTTCGGGCGAAGCGGCGGAGGAAATTTTCCCCCTCGCCGGCGCCAATCCGCTTGCCGATGCCTTTGGGCCGGGCCACAAATCGCCGATTGTCGCTGGTCTGCTAGCGCTTTTCCTTGGCGGTATCGGTGTGCACAAGTTCTACCTTGGCTATAATTCGCAAGGCGTGATCCTGCTGGTCGGAACGGTGGTCAGCTATTTGCTGACTCTGGTGATTATCAGGATCATTCCGCTGATGGTCATTGGTGTGGTCTGTCTGGTGGAGGCCATCATCTACCTCACCAAGTCCGAGGCCGATTTCAGCGCGACCTATGTGCAGGGGCAGAAGCACTGGTTCTGATTGCAGTTGCAGCTGTTGCGCGGGCGCGACGCGGCAAACTTCAGGTCACGCATGATGCTGGTTTGGACGCCTTTGCCCGCCTTTTGGGCGGGTAATGCGATGTTTTACGTGAAACATCGCATGGAGTTGGCGCGGCCTCATCAGGTTTAACTCAGCTGACAGGAAAGCATTCAATCCCGGCGCGTTTGAGCGCCCTGCAAGTGGCGTGTGCGTCCGGTGCCGATGCGCGGAGGCGATAGTACTGCGTGCCTTTGACCACCGCCGGGATGACCACCATCTGCATCGCGCGCAGTTCGGGCCTGCGCGCGGAAAGCTGTTCCCACTGCGCTGTTGCATGGTCGAGCGATAGCGTTGCGGCCAGCTGGATCGTTTGCCCCTTACCGGCAGCGGTTGGTGTTGGTGTTGGCTTCGGCAACGGCACGCTCTCGGCAACATGCGGCGTCGGGATTGTCCGTGCGGCTGGCAATCGTTCGGCTGGTTTATCAGGTGCCTTTGCAAGCGCCTGACGCTCTTTCCGCAGCAGTTCAGGATCGATTGGTACCAGGGCATCGGTGGCTTGCGCCAGCGCCAGCGCCTCGGCATCGCTGGCCAGCGGCGCATCCGTCACAATTACTGCGGTCGTCGTCGGCCCGGTGATGGCGAACAGCTCACTGGCGAATTCTCGGGGTATCCTGATGCAGCCATGCGAGGCGGGAAAGCCCGGCAATTGCCCGGCATGGATCGCGATCCCGTCCCACGTCAGGCGCTGCATGAAGGGCATCGGGGCATTGCTGTAAAGGTTTGAGCGATGGAATTTCTTCTTCTGGAGGATCGCAAACACCCCGTGAGGCGTTTCCTTGCCGCGCTTGCCGGTCGACACCGGGCTGGAGCGCCACAAGACCCCGTCGCGGAACACATGCATCTGTTGCGAGGCGAGGCT
>JAKFWB010000222.1 GCA_021732945.1 Porphyrobacter sp. | reverse complement strand
CATCAGTCCGGGTCGAAAGCATTTCATTGCGGGTGATCAGCCGGTCACGATTGCGATCATAGCGGAAAAAGCGCTGCTCTTCGCGGCTGAGCTCGCTCACCTCCGGCGGGGCCGGACCTTGCAATGTGCCGGGGTCAGCCAGCGGCAAGGCTTCCGGATCAGGCATGGCGGCTTCGGGAGCGGGCGGCGGCGGCGCACTGTTTTCGACCTCGGCACGGCCTTGCCACCACACCACGCCAATCCCCGCGAGCGCGAGGCCGCCCAATACGCCAAGAACTGCCTGTCGCAACGGTCTGCCCCCTGTTGTTGATGAGGCCTAGGGTAATATACCTATTCAAACCAGAAAGATAGCCGCGCGCAAGGCAACCAGCGAAGCCCCGCGCCCCTCCATCAGCGCACAACCGCCGCGCCGTAAGGCCCGCATCGCCAGCGCATCGAGCACCGCCAGCCCGCGCAAATCGCTTGGCCAGCGCGCGCGAAGATCATTCCGCGCCAGCCCGGCTGCGATCAGGACTGCCCGCTCCTCAGCGTCGGACACTGATGCAGCGGCATCAGCGATGGACCAGCGGAAACCGGCCGCCGCTGCCCGCTCTGCCTGCGCTGGGGTGGCATTTGCGCCCAGCGCGGCGAATAACGCGCCCCGCCCCGCCCCGAACGCCTCTGCCTCAACCGGGCCAAGCAGCGCGGCTGTGATCAGCACCTCCCAACCATCCACCATTGCCGCCAACGCCGCCTCGCGTCCGGCCCAATATTGACCGACTGCATCAAGCACAGCGTCCCCGCGCGGGCGATCCTCGACCGGCTTCGTCAGCGCCTCACGCCACCACGCAAGCCGCATCTGGCCCAGCATCGGTTCGGTCGTCCGCGCCACGATCCGGGCAAGCCGGCGGTCCAACTGCAAGGCTGTGGTTAACGCACCGCGAACCATTGGCGGGGTCCATGCCAGCGCAAGCTCCGCTTCGGGCGGCAGGATTTCTGGATCAGCACCATTCATTCTCCCTCGCGCCTAGCGCCCGCGTTTCATGCTTGGCAAGGGGCCTGTCCCACCATGGGACGGGGGAACAGCCGCCGCTGCGCTACGTCATGTTTAACCCTTTGCTAACCACGCGTTTTCACATTGCGCTTACCAGCAGTGCTTATGGCGAATGCGAGCATCTGGGATTCCTGCGCCATTTTTGCGCGGGGCGTCAGTGGAAGGACGAGTAGTCGATGGGGCAAGAAACACAGGTTCGCAGGTCGTTCATGCGATCGCTGCTGCGCGACAAAACGGCCAATACGATTGCGATTTCAGCCGCGGCCATGGTGCCGCTGATGGCAATGGTCGGCGGCGGGATCGACGCCAGTCGCTATTACATGGCCGCATCGCGCATGCAGGCCGCGTGTGACGCCGGGGCGCTGGCCGCCCGCCGGTCGATGCTTGACGATGAATTCCGCGCCGAAGACCGGCAGGTCGGGCTGAACTTCTTTGATCAGAACTTCAATGATGGCATGTTCAGCAGCACCGATCGCACGCGCGACTATGCCAGCGAGGGCGACGGAGTTGTAACCGGCACCGCCAGCGGCAAGCTGCCCACCACCATCATGGGCGCGTTCGGCTACGACGAATTCGAACTCAGCGTTTCGTGCAGCGCGGAAATCAACATTTCGAACACCGACATCATGTTCGTGCTCGACGTCACCGGCTCGATGAACTGCCCTGACACCAATATCGCCGGCTGCGTCAACGGCAATAATAACAACACCGAAGTTGCCAATTCGCTGATTGTGGGTCTGCGCGCAGCGGTGGTGAACTTCTATGACACGGTGGAAACGGCCACGTCGCCCAACGCACAGGTCCGCTATGGCTTTGTGCCCTATGCTCCCAACGTCAACGTCGGCTTTTCCTTGCCGCGGGCGTTTATGGCCAACACCCACACATACCAATCGCGCGTGCCGCGGTTCCACAATGTGACAACCTTTCAGCCCTATTCCGATACGGTTGAAAACCTGCCGAAGGTGATCACCAATCTTGGTTCGACCAACCAATCTGACTACAGGTTCAGAAACGCCAACAATAACCCCAATGCATCAAACAGCACAGATGCGGCGCTGTGCGAATCGCTTGATGGCAAAACATATTGGGTCGGGCCGGAACAATGGCAGGTCCTTTCGGATACCTACACGCTGAATGTCTTCACGACCGGCAGCAACAACGACCGCGCAGGTTGCCGTGGGCGCGTGCGCAAGCTGCGTGAAACCACCACGCTGCAATTCCGCGACTATGTCTATTGCCCCGTAACCACCGGCGTTGCCAACCAATGCGGCAGCGCCAACCCAACCGGCAGCCCGGCAGGTTGGGAGACAGTCAACCTCAGCACGCTGTATGATGACAACCGCATCATGATGCCCACGGGCACCAGCGGGGCGATGGAACAACTCACCTGGAACGGCTGCATCGAGGAAGCGGCGAGCGTTAATTCGGCGACATGGAATCCGGTGCCAAATAACGCCTTCGACCTCGATATCAATCTCGTCCCTGCGACCGAGGCACAGCGCTGGAAGCCAATGCTGCGCGATGCCGTGTTCCGGCGGCTCGATTCCGGGAATAACCGCCAGTTGAGCAACCGGACGACGACGACCGATCTCGCCAACCCGACCCACGATTGTCCCACCGCAGCCCTCAGACTGGCCGAATTGGATCGGGGCGAAGTGACGACCTACGTCAACGGCCTGCGGGCCAGAGGCAGCACCTATCACGATATCGGCATGATCTGGGGTGCACGGTTCATTTCGCCGCGCGGGATTTTCCAGGCCGACAATGAAAGCGCGCCCAACGGGGATGCGATCGGCCGTCATATCGTCTTCATGACCGACGGCCTGCTTGCTCCCAATGTCGATTTGTACGGGACCTATGGGATGGAATGGTGGGATCGCCGCGTGACCACCAATGGCTCAACCGATCAAAAAGCCCGCCATGAAGCCCGGTTCCAAGCCGCCTGCCGCGCCGCGCGACAGGAGAATATCACGATTTGGGCGGTCTCTTTTGGTGAGGCGCTTTCCCCTGAATTGGTGAGCTGCGCATCGCCGGGCCGTGCCTATGAGGCGAGGAACAACGCCGAGCTGACCGAAGCATTCCAGGAAATCGCCCAGAAAATCGCTGCGTTGAGGCTCACGTCATGATCGCTCGAAACCCGCACCCCACAAGGCTGCTGCGCCGTCTCCGCGACGACCGCAGCGGCGCAACCCTGACCGAATTTGCCTTTGTCGCGCCGGTCTTGATCCTGCTGGTGATGGGCGTTTTCGACATGGCCCATACTCAGTACACCAGCGCGCTGCTGAACGGCGCGATGCAGAAGGCCGGTCGTGACATGACGTTGGAAAGCGCCGGCAGCCGCATCGCGACGGTTGACGCCCGGGTGCGCGAACAGGTGCAGACGGTGGTCCCGAACAACGCCACGATTGAATTCGAACGCCTGTCGCACTTCGATTTCAGCGACATCGGTGAAGCTGAAGAATTCACTGACGAAAACGCCGATGGCATCTGCAACAACAACGAGGTCTATGTCGACGATAACGACAATGACACTTTTGATGAAGACCGTGGCCGCGCCGGAATCGGTGGCGCGCGTGATGCCGTGCTCTATACTGCCGTTGTCAGCTATCCGCGGCTGTTTCCCGTGCATGTCTTCACCGATATGCCCAGCAATGTGACACTGCGTTCGGCAACGGTGCTGCGCAACCAGCCTTTCGATGAACAGAATCGTTCGACTGATACGGGGAACTGCACATGATCGGCCTTGGAAGAACCGCGATGGGCAAAATGGGCCAGCGTTTCGCCCGGCGCCTTGCGCGCGACAACTCGGGCGTGGCGATGATTGAATTCGCCTTCAGCGCGCCGCTGATCCTCGGCATGGGGATGCTCGGCTCGGAAACCGCCTATCTGGTTTTGACGCATATGCAGGTCAGCCAGATTGCCATGCAGGTTGCCGACAGCACCTCGCGCGTTGGCGAACAGGACGTGCTGGCTGCGCGTCAGGTGTTCGAACGCGACATCAACGAAGCGCTGGTTGGCGCTGAAAAGCTCGGCGAAAGCATTGACTTGTTCGAACAGGGCCGTGTGATCGTCTCAAGCCTGCAACAAAATGAAGATGGCGGGCAGTGGATCGCCTGGCAGCGCTGCCGCGGCGCGAAGGACCATGATTCGTCCTTTGGCGAGGAAGGCGACGGTGCATCCGGAACCGGATTTCCCGGAATGGGCGAAACCGGACGTGAGATCACGGCCGCGCCCGGCACGGCAGTGATGTTCGTTGAGGTGGCGTATGATTATGAGTCGCTCACGCCTTTCACCATGTTCGAAGGGCGCGAGATAACC
>JAKFWB010000219.1 GCA_021732945.1 Porphyrobacter sp. | reverse complement strand
GAGGGCAATAAGCACTGGCCCATCGGGCAGCTCGCCGTCGAGCACCACGTCGATCCCCAGCACTGTTTCGACGCACCATAGGTGCCAGCCGCCCCACCGCCAGACCATTCCGCGCAACCACACTTTGCGTGCGACAACCGCAAACACCGAGGCCAGCACCAGAACCGCGCTCCCCCCATAAAACAGCACGTAAAACGCCAGTGAGCGCAGGGCGGCGAGCAGCCGTGTCAAAGGTCGGCCAACCCGACCGCGCGGCTGGCGATCAGCTTGTGATATTCAAGGAACAGCGTGCCGAAATCGGGTTGGGATGGCACTGCGTCACGGATCACCGTGACATGATCGGGCAGCGCGCGCTCAATCTCGCCCGCGGCGCGGCGCATGTGCCAATCGGTCGTCACCAGCCGGAGCGAGCGAACCTCGTTCTGCGCAACCCACTTGGCGGTCTCGGCGGCGTTGGAACGGGTATCGACAGCGGCAAAGCCCAGGGTGATGCAGCACTCCATCTGCGCCGGATCAACCGCGAACTCGGCGGCAAATTCGCCCGGCTTCACTTCCAGATCGACGCCGCTGACCAGCATCTTGGCAGCCAGGCCCTGATCCAGCACCGCCAGCCCGCGAGGAATCCGGCCTGCGCCGCCGGTGGGCACGATCACGGCATCGGTTGTGATGCGCGCGGTTGCCGGTTGCGGCAGGCTGGCCGCGAACCACAGGAAGCCAATCGCCCAGACCAGAAACAGCAATGAAAAGAGACGGCGGATCATTGCCAGAACCTAAAGCATGTCGCGCAGGGCAAAGGCAATGGTGATCCGTGCGGTCAACAGCGCGAGCAGCACCCCTGCAAGCGGAACGGCTGCAATCACCAGCCAATCAATCAGCAGCAACCCGCCGCCGCTGGTCATTCCGCTATCCAGCGCGGCGAATTGCTGGCCGAGCAACCACACTGCCCCCGCCCCCATCACACTGCCGACCACCGCGCCAAACGCGGCCTCGTGCAGCACCGAACGCAGGAACACGGCGGAAATCTGGCGGTCAGTGGCCCCCAGCAGGTGGATGATCTCCACCGTATCGCGCGCACCTGCAAAGACATTGCGCGCCGCCAGCCACACCGCCGCTGCCGTCGCCAGGGCGACCAGCACGATCAGCCCCAGCGTCAGCCATTGCAGCGCGGTGAGCGCGCCGTAAACCGGACGCAACCATTCCGATTGCGCATCCACCCGTGCGCCGGGAACCTTGGCAACCAGCGCAGCCTCGATCCGGGCCATGTCCTGCGGCCCGGCACTGCGGGTGAGTTCCACATCGATCAGGGCCGGAAATGGCACGTCGCCGCCCGCAGCCCCAGCGCCGAGCCAGGGTTAAAGCAGCGCGGCCAGCTCCGCTTCGGGCACCAGACGCACGGATTGCACGCCCTCCAGCGCGGTCAGCACCCTCACGGCGGCCTCACCGCGTGCCAGCCGCAGATCAGGGTTGGGCTCCACCACCTGCACTGTCAGCGCCGCCGAGAGATCGGCTTGGGCACTATTGGCCAGATTGCGCAGTGCCAAGCCGCCCGCCGCAGCAATCACCACCAGCGCAATCAGGATCGCGATCACCCAGGGGATTGGCCCGGAATAGCGCGGCGAAGGCAGCAACCGGGCGGGCGGCTGTGCGGGCGCCGGGCCAGTCGCACCCTCTGCCTCCCCGCCTGCCGCGGGATCAGGAACCGGCGGCACATTCATGCGCCGCCCCCACTTGGGGTCACGGCGCGGGGCGGATAGCGCAGCGCCCCGGTGGGATCGGACAGCTGGCCCTTGTTGAGCCGCATGATGAGCGAATCCGGCACTTTCTTGAGCAAGTGGACATCATGGGTCGCCACCACCACTGTCGTCCCGACGCGGTGGTTCAAGGCCTCGAACAACCGCAACAGCTTGAGCGCCATGTCAGGATCGACATTGCCGGTCGGCTCGTCAGCAATCAGGATGCGCGGGCGCGCGATCACGGCTCGGGCGATGGCAACGCGCTGCTGTTCCCCGCCCGACAATGTCGCTGGCACGGCATGCCCACGGTGCGACAGGCCGACCCAATCGAGCATGTCCGACACCGCTTTCACCACCCGCTTTTCATCGGCACCCGCCAAGCGCAGCGGCAGGGCGACATTGTCGAACGCGGTCAGATGCGGGACCAGACGAAAGTTCTGGAACACCACCCCCAATTGCCGTCGCAGATCCGGCAGGCGATTGCGGGGCATGGTGATCAGATCCTGCCCCAACATGCGAATGCCGCCGCGCGACGGACGCTGGGCCAGATAGAGCAGCTTCAGCAGACTGGTCTTGCCGGCCCCGCTGGCGCCGGTCAGAAAATAGAAGCTGCCTGGGTAGAGCGTAAAGCTGAGATTGCTCAAGACTTCGGGATCGGTGCCGTATCGGAGCCCGACATTGTCGAATTTCACGATCTCGGCAGGGCGATCATTCATTGCGCGCCTCTAACAGTGGGGCGCGGCCGGGGGAAGACGAACATCGCGTGTTTGCCCGATGTCTGCCCGAAAAGCGGGCGTAATGTGGAAAAGCGGGGCGAAAACCCCAGCTTTCCCGCCCCGACTCTTGTGCAAGCAAGCGCGCGGACTATGGCTGATCGTGACATGATTATTGCCTGCCCTGCCTGCGGAACGCGCTATGCGGTGCCCGATGCTGCGATCGGCAACGAAGGGCGCACGGTGCGCTGCGCCAAGTGCAAGCATAGCTGGTTCCAGGAACCGCCCGTGCTCAATCTGGAGCATCCAGCGCTTGACGCGGCCCCTCCGCTACCCCCTCCCGCGCCGCCTCCGCCCCCGCCGCAAGCGGTGGTGCCGCCGGTGCGAGCGCCTGCGCCGACTGGGCCTGCGCCTATGCCTGAGACAGCGGCCGATGGCCCTTCGATCAGTCACTGGCGTACCCCGCAAGACACGCCTCCGCCGCCCGCCTTTGATGCCGAGAATTCGGTCGCCGCGCGCGCGCTGCGCGCCGGGTTGGGCCAATCTGCGGATGAAGACCGGGTGGTCCCGCGGATGGATGCGCCCGCCGGAATCGAGGATCAGGCGCCCGCTCCGCCTTATCCGCCCGATCCGCCCTTCGATGATGAGGACGAGGAAGAGTCGCAGTTCGACTATCGCCCGCCCTTCACCCGCAGGCGCAACACCTTGCGCATGTGGACGCTGGCTGCTGCGATCTTTGCCGTGCTGGCGACAGGGACCATCGCGGCGGTCAATTACTACGGCCTGCCCGAATGGCTGCCGATCAGCCGTCCGACCTTCGGGATCGGCCGGCCGGGGCTGGAGCTGGATTTCCCCCAGACCGAACAGCGCAAGGAAACGTTGTCCAGCGGCGAGACGATCTTCCGGGTGCGCGGCACGATTACCAATACCGCCCGCGAAACGCTGTCGGTGCCCAACCTGCTGGTGGTGTTCAGCGATCAGCGTGAACGCAATGTCGGCGATTGGGTCGTAGTGCCAGCCAAGCGCGAGCTTGCCCCGGGTGAGACGGTGACGGTGACCGAGGCGATCGCCAATATTCCGCGCGGAGCAGCCGTGGCGGACCTAGGCTGGGCGCCCAACTAAAGCGCTGTTGCTGCCCGCGTCGAAGGCCGCACGTCAAAGAGCTTGCACCAGCCAGAACCCCTTGCTAGGGGCGCGCTCCTACCGCGGGGCCAGTGCTTTGGCTGCCCCGACAAACCCGAGTGCGGTCGTGGCGGAACTGGTAGACGCGCAACGTTGAGGTCGTTGTGGGCGAAAGCCCGTGGAAGTTCGAGTCTTCTCGACCGCACCAAACCTGATCAGCACTGGCCGTTAGACCGACAAACCCTTTCCCGCCAATGCGGCACGCGTGGTCGCGCCGTGACGCGGCTTTCCTCGGCCCCGCCTATCGCTAACGGGGCGACTGATAGGAATGTGTGTTGGCTGACTTACCAGCGCACCAGCGGCGGCAAGATGACGCGGCCCACAGTGCCCATCATCAGCACCACCGCGCTGTGCCACACGCCGATGTGCACGATGTCGCTTTCCGGGCAATGCAATCCGAACGCGAAGATGCCGAAACAGCCCGCGGCAATCCCGGCGACCAGCCCCGCCCGGTCGGGCGCGGTCGGCGCGCCCTTGCGCAGCCACAGCACCAGCATCGCGAATACGAGAACGGCACCGCCGCTACCAATCACAAAGCAATTCATCCCGTGGGCAACGCTGGTTTGCGAAAACAGGTTGTCGACATTGCCCAGGCCGACAATCAGCCCTGCAGCCGGTAGCAGCGCCGCCATCGCCGCCGCCCAGGTCCACCCGCTGTGATCCGTGCCCACGCAGGGTCGGCTCATAACCACGACAGTCACACTCGCTGCCAAGCCCAAACCAA
>JAKFWB010000372.1 GCA_021732945.1 Porphyrobacter sp. | reverse complement strand
TTCGGGCTTCTGCCAGATCGTCGCCAGAGCCTCGGTCTTGTAACCATCATCGACGCTGGTGCCGGCCGGGAAATGGCCCTCGATCTTGGTTGCGCGGGTGTTGATATCGGTAGCCTTGGCCGCGATCAGTGTGAAATCGGGCGTGCCCTTTTCAAGCTCGCCGCGCACCGCCTTGAAAGCATCGCCGATGCCCTTGAAGTTCTTTTCGCGCTCCTTGAGCACCGGCGGCACTTCGCCTGCGGGCGCGGCTTCACCACCGCCACCGCCCGAACAGCCAGTCAGCACCGCAGCCAGAGTTGCAGCAACAAACAAACGGGAAGCAGTAGTGCGTAGCATCGGCAATATCCTTCGATGGGTTGTCGGAGCGATGCGCCACGCTAAGCTGCATTATCGCTGATCGCAAACACGAAAAAGGGACGCTCCCACAAAGAGAGCGCCGCCCCCCTGCTGTTGGCACTGCTGTCCTTCCGGATGATGCGCCGATCAATAGCCCATCAGACTCATCACTTCCTTGCGGCTGGCGTGATCATCGAGGAAGCAGCCAAGCACCCGGCTGGTAATCATGCACACCCCGGGAGTTTTCACGCCGCGCCCGGTCATGCAGCCGTGCTGCGCTTCGATCACCACCGCCACGCCGTGGGGTTCCAAGTGGTCCCAGATGCACGCCGCAACCTCGGCTGTCAGTCGCTCCTGAACTTGCAGACGCTGGGCATAGCCATGCAGCACCCGGGCCAGCTTGGAGATGCCAACCACCTTCTTGTTCGGCAGATAGGCGATCGCCGCCTTGCCAATGATCGGCGCCATGTGATGTTCGCAGTGCGACTGGAACGGAATGTCCTTCAGCAGCACGATTTCGTCATAACCGCCCACTTCCTCGAAAATACGGCTGAGGTGGATTGCCGGATCTTCCTTGTAGCCTTCGCAATATTCCAGCCATGCGCGCCCCACGCGCTTGGGGGTGTCGCGCAAGCCTTCACGGTCTGGATCATCACCAGCCCAGGCGATCAGGGTGCGAACGGCATCCTGCACATGCGCGGGCACATCGGGCTTGCCCAGCGGGTTGTCCGGATCGAAATTGCGATCATGATCATGGGCCGCATCAACGGAATTCATCGGCTATTGCCTTTCCTCGCAATGCAAAGGGCCACATGACCCCTGCCGGTCGATCCGGAGTGAAGTCAACCATCTAGCGCCCAAGGCGTTCCATGGCGACATGCCGATTGCAGTTGGCGGACGCAGCTCCCATCTTGCAAATGTAGGCAGAAGCATCCGCTTTTCATCCCCCTTTTCAGCACAGTCCTGGAGGTAACCCGTGCGCGATCCCACCCGTGACGCTTTCGCCGCGGAGGCCAAGGCAGTGCTGGCCCGCCTTCCGCTGGCGTTCCGCGAACAGCTTGATGATGTCGTGCTTCGGGTGGAGGAATTTGCCTCGCCCGAACAGCTTGCGGCGGTGGGACTGTCTGATCGCTGGGAATTTAGAGCGCTTTCCGGCCATTCTGGGTCGCCCTGACGGAGCCGATTTTGGCCCAGCACAAGAAGCGCGGAGGGAGCCATGCTGCCGCATAGTGACCGACAAGCGACGCCGTGGTGGGCCAAAAGAGGCCCGCCCCGTTGGGGTCGCGTCAGGAAACGCGCTGGCTGCGTTGCAGCCCTTGCAGGGGCAACCAGCCCCTGCTGCGCACTGCGCCTGTCCAGCGCGTTTCCTGGCGCGATCAGGGTGACCCAGAATGGCCGGAAAGCGCTCTAACCGGGCTCTACAAAGGGGTCGCGCTGCCCGATCAGTCACAGTTCGATCATGCTGCACTGCCGCCGGTCATCACCCTGTTCCGTCAACCGCTACTGCAAGAAATGGAGGACACCGGGGTCAGCTTCACCGCGCTTGTGCGCCATGTTGTAATCCACGAAGTCGGGCATCATTTCGGCCTGTCGGACGACGATATGCACGCACTGGAGGATAGCGTGGAGGACTGAGGGGCACCCGGCCTCACGGCACCCGGAACGATTACTCCGCCGCTGCGCAGCTCCGTCATCTCCGGCGGCTGCGCCGCCTGCGATTCCGAACTGGTCCGAATGTTCCACGGGTAGAAACAACAACGCCCGCCCCTTTTTCAAGGAGCGGGCGTTGTTGGCGCACCCGGAACGATTCGAACGTCCGACCCTCAGATTCGTAGTCTGATGCTCTATCCAGCTGAGCTACGGGTGCGCGTTGGAGCGCGGCACATAAGGGGGTCTAACCCGCTTGGCAAGGCCCGTGTGCAGGCAAGATCGGATTTTGGAACAGCTGGCGCGCAAGGCTCACATCAAGCGGAGGTTTGGGCAAGGCCAAGACCTCTTCAGGGGTAAACCAGCCGATCGCACCGCCTTCCAGCGCCTGTGGCTCGCCGTTCCACCTGTTCACATTGTAAAGCAAGATGACAATCGGCAGACCGTCTCCCAACGGCGGCGTTTCCGCAAAGGCAACCGGCGCGGCCGCTGCGATTTCGCAGCGAATACCAAGCTCTTCGTGCAGCTCACGAACAAGGGATTGAACAGGTATTTCAGCAGGTTCCACCTTGCCACCAGGAAACTCCCACAGGCCGCCATGGTGCTTGTGCGGAGGGCGCTGCTGCATCAGGCACAGGCCATCCTCCCGCAGCAATGCACCCGCTACCACGGTGATCCAGCGCGGTGTCATGTCGGTTTTTTTTCCATCATTGGCCCACGTATCAACCATTTCTTAACCCGCCACTGCGATTTTCCGAATTGTCAGGAAGCAAACGCTAGGTGGTTAACCCATGTTTTCGTCATTCATTAAAAAGACTGTCGACGACACGTCGGGGGCGACTGCCATCGAATACGGCCTGATACTGGCTCTGATCGCTCTTGCCATGATTGGTGCGCTTACATCCTTTGCGGGAACGGCGGTTGCCATGTGGGACGATGTGGCAACCAGAGTTGTTGCCGCCACCGGCGCCTGATGACGATCATCCTGCACGTTAGGACTTTCTCAACAGTTGCCGATTATTTCCATTCTTGTCGGATCACCAGGGGGTGGCCGGCACGGGTACCGAAGACCAAACCAGGAGACTACACATGACCTTCTTCAAGAACCTCGTCCGTGACGAACAGGGCGCCACCGCCATCGAATACGGCCTGATCGCCGCTCTGATCGCCGTTGCTGCTATCACTGCCATGACCTCGCTCGGTGGCCAGCTTACCACCACCTTCGAAAAGGTTGACACCACGCTGTCGACTGCGAATGGCGGTGGCGCTGCACCTGCCGCCTAATCGCTTCAGCGCGTAGAAAGAAGACGGCGGGGAGCGATCCCCGCCGTTTTTTTGTGCGCGAAGGTCTTTGCTCGGCGCTAGAGCATGCCTGCCCACCGATCAGCGCGCGCGCACCACAATCTTGACCTTTTGGCCCGGCGTCACGGTCGCGCCGCTGGCAAGCGCATTCAGCACCCGGAAGCGTTCCTCTTGCGCCGCAGGATAGGCCATGCGCCGCGCAAGGCTCGCCACGGTATCGCCGCGCGCAACAGTCACCACCTGCAGCTTTTTGGGCACCACACTTGTGGCTTCGGCATCGGTGATCCGCCGCATTGACTGGAACATCGCGTTGAAGGTTCCTGCCTGACCGGCCGGGGCGATCACCGTAAAATGATAGGCCCGGTCGCGCGCGAATTCATAGGCGAACACAACCACATCAACCTGCGAATTGCCATTGTTCACGCGCGCCGTGCCAAAGACTGCCGGCAGTCCATTGACCGTCGTGCGTTCCAGTTGCGCGGGTGCAAGCGTGCCGTCCTTCCCGCCCAAGGCCGTGAAAGCCGAACGCACATAGGTATCAAGGTTGCCATTATAGGGGGCCAGCGTCATCTGCGCCTGCCCGCCCTGCCCCTGAATGCTGACAGCCTGCGGGCTGTTCACCATGTAGAAGCCCTGAGGCGCCGTGAAAGCCAGCCGCAGTTCCGGGTGGATGAAGGTGCTGCCTTCGATAATCCCCTGCGCCGGGTCATCGCCATACAGCATCCCGTCAATCCTGGTGAGGAAGGTGTCGCGATTCGTTACGCCTCCGGTCGCCGCCCCGGCCTTGGTCAGCGCGGCCTGTACCCGGCTGGCAGGATCAGGGTGGGTCGAGGCCCATTCCGGCACGCTGGCATTGCGGCCCTGAAGCCGGGCATCGAGCGCATTTTGCGCAGCAAGGCTGGCGAGCACCGTGCCCATCGCGCGGCGATCATACCCCGCCTTGGTCAGATATTCGATGCCGAGGTTATCCGCCTCCAGCTCCTGCGTGCGCGAAAAGCTCAGTGTGAGCAGCTGCGATCCTTGCAGGAACCCCTTCGACAAGGTGCTTCCCAAGCCCGAATCGCCCAGCAA
>JAKFWB010000413.1 GCA_021732945.1 Porphyrobacter sp. | reverse complement strand
CGACTTGAACAGGGATTTCAAGAGAACCAACGACAAGGCTGACACGGAACCGTTCGGTGTCAACCAGCATTGGGGCTACGACGCGCTGAAGGACGACATCGCCAATACCAGCGTAGACTGCCTGCTAGGCCGGACGCTCGCAGGACACAAGGAATTCATCGCCCTGCTCAAGGCCGATCTACGTTTCATCGCGAATCCGGCTTAAAGGTTCATAACGGCCGTCTTCCCAGCCGACGATGTCACGGCTTAAGGTCCCGATCCGCCCGCCTCATATCGCGATTCAGTCAGTTTTTTATGCCGCGATTTCCTCTGCGGTTTCCCGTATCGCCTCGACGTATTTCCGATCCAGTTCCTGCGTCTCCTTTGAGAGTTCGGAGAAAGGAACTAGTGACTTGTGGGTCGGATTGGTTCCATTCCGCCATGTCGCCCACGCGTCATGAACGTGAATGAGATAGGTCTTGTCGCCAGTAACGAACACAAGGAGAGTGTAAAGATCAAGCAAAGGCTCCTCGACTTCGATCTTCCTCGCCAAAATGTCGCGTGCTATCCGAATGTAGTTCATGCTTCACCCGACTGGATTGTCGCCGCCAAGGTAACGCGCTTTCGCCAACAATTGTTTCCTTTGTGTAATCTTCTTATCCGGACCCTTATCGATGGCAAGCCGCTCCATGCAACTCCAATCGATGCGCAAGTGCCATTTCCAGTGCAGCTTCGGGAGACGCTGGTGAACTCTCGACTGGGGGTCGGAGACGCATTGAGTGGACTGACCACGCCCGTACCAGCTTCCACCTCGCAGATCACACGACCTGGTGAAGGCGAGGTTTCCGCCGCTAAGCATATGCTTTCCCGAGCGTACCGCATGCCACCGAAAGAATGAGGAAACGCAGACCGTCGGGCAGGGCGTCGCCACTAAGTCCACTGAACAGCTTCTTTTTAGTCGCTTGCATAGCCGGCCGCGCGCACCCGTCTGCGCCGCTCACTTACCTTCGCCACCCAACAGCTACGCCGGCAATCGCTCCGGCCACGATCAGCCCCCAAAACCAACGTCGTCGACCTTCGGAGTGAACCGGGTCGGCAATCCTCGGAACCTCACCCGAATCCAACTCAGTAAGATCCACGACTTGAAGCGAGTATGCGCGCTCGTGTGATGGTAGTGCGGCTGCAATATGAACTCCGGGGGCATTCTCGTTCATCCCGTTATAAGCTGTTGCTGGGCCTCTAGAGGCATAGCACACCCTATGATAACGCGTTTAATAGAGCCTTTTCCGAACGAGATGGCGTGAGATTGCGGCGCGATACGCATGATTCGGTACTCACGCTCATATTCCCAGCATTTGGCTTTGCGCAGGAAAAGACTGTCGAATAGAGTTTTACTCACCTCGATGCCCGCAAGTTCCTTCAAACGCAGGCGAATTACTTCATCACTATAAATGACAGCGTTGATATTCTCATCGAGTCCAATTGGATCGACTTCAATTGCAACGCCAGTATGGCCCGCCGCATAGTGGGACCACATCAAGGTATTCTCGGGTGTTCCGGCGAAGCAGGAAAGCGATATCCGTTGGGATAGTCCGCGCCAGAGGTTGAATGCAAGCTCCCATTGTCTCTCCCGTAGTTTTTCTGGTGAAACGCCCGCGAATACCTTTCGTACTTTGGCGAGCGCTTCCGCTTGAGCGGTGGATGGATTCATAAGGCACTCTATCTTCGCAAAAGCCTCCTCCGTCGCCGTTCGGTCCCAATTAAATTCGACGGCACAACGGAACTCGAATGGATCGTTAACTTCGTTGGCCATTGCAAACCAAAAGCGTTCTGTCTTGATTATTTCGAAGAGCCGTTTTCTGTCCTCTGGCGTAGTGAAAGAGCGATACTTGTAGAGCAACGGCATGGAACGCTCCTGATTCTCTGGACTACCGTAGATGATCGCCTCGGCAAAAGCGACGCAGCTCAGCGCGCTACGCAATGCCCCGGCGCCTGCAGGTCGTTTATGAATCGCGTCAGACGCAGCCCGGCCACCCCCAGCTGGCAATCGAGCTTTGGAGCGATCTTGGCGTAGTAGGCATCGTCGACGACTCTGCTCGCCGACAGTTGCTCCCACAAGTAGCGGGCGGCCCAATGCGTTTCCGCCGCTCACTGTGCCGGTGTGCCACCATCGGCGCCTTTCGCCTCCGGCAAGGCCAGCCAGCCACCTTCGAGCATGTCGAGGTAGGCACCCCAGCTCCAAGTCGAGGCCTTCATGTGAGTGCCGTCCCAAACGCGATGAAAGCTGGACCGATAGGACATGGTCCGGCGCGGGCCGCCTCGGCACGTCTTGACGCCCGCCAACTTGACCTCGACCGCGATGTAATTTCCCGTACGGTCGAAAAACTGATCCGACAGACTCACGATCACGCCGCCTCACGATGATAGTGGCGCAGGAGCCCGCCTAATCGCTCGCGGCACCGCCTACCGCCGGCGCCGGAACGCAAGCGCAAGACCACGTTTGGCCCGGGGATATTCAGGCAGGCCCCGGATCAAGCGCAGGGGAATCGCATGTTCGGCTGAGTAAGTTGTTGTTCGGCCAAGATAAATGGATTCCAAGCATGGCTCCTGTCGCAGAAGGAGCCATCTTCGATGAAGAGCTTCGAGGCGTGTTTTGCGGAGATGCCGGACCCTCGGGCAGAAAACGCGCTGCACGATCTGAGGGAGCTGCTGTTTATCGCCCTGCGCCACCGGTCATGGTGACGACGTGGGCAGCGCAGACCCACATGGCGCTGGCCAATACCCGGGCTCCCGGCAACAACGAAGCGGCTGGCGCTCTGCAGCTCATCGAGCTGATTCAGCTCAAGGGCTGCGTGGTGACGGCGGATGCCTTGCACTGCCATCGCGCCATGGCCAAGGCGATCACCGATCGCGGTGGAGACTATGTCCCGACAGTGAAGGAGAACCAGCCCGCCCTGCTGGCCGATGCCAAGGCCGCGATTGAAGCGGCCAGACGCAAAGGAGCCTCGCGGATTGCCACTGCGGAGTTCAGCCATGGCCGGACCGAGAAGCGGTCTGCCATCGTCGCCAAGGTTGCCGAAATGGGCTCAAACCACGACTTCCCGGGCCTCAAGGCCGTCGCCTGCATCACCAGCAAGCGCGCCAACGACGAAACCGTCTCACGCTATTTCCTGATGAGCTAGGCCTACAGTCGCACCAAGACCCTGGGCATCGTGCGGCAGCACTGGGGCATCGAAAACTCCCTGCACTGGCCACTCGACGTGCTGTTGGACGAAGACCTCGCACGGAACCGCAAGGACAATGGCCCCGCCAACCTGGCCATCCTCAAGTGCCTCGCTCTTAATGTTGCAAGCGCTCAGCCAGATACCACCATCTCCCTGCGCGCAAAGCTCAAACGCGCAGGATGGGACGATGCCTTCCTCTTCGACATGCTCGGACACATGCGATAACCTTGAGATCTAGCGGGAGGTCGAGGAGATGATCATTCGCATAGCCAGCGTGAGCCGGGACTGGGGTTACGACCGGATCGCGGGGGCGCTGGCTAATCTGGAGCACGAGATACCCGATCAAACGGTTGGCAATGTCTTGCGGCGCCACGGGCGCCAGAACATTGCGATCCAGGCCATGACCGATCTCGCCCAGCACGTCTCGCTTGGCGTCCGAGTTATTTGCGCCTTGAGGACGCGGTTCTCAGCGGCCAGATGCTCTTTTCGCGCCAGCAGCGCCTGATCCACCGCCTCCGCACCCAATCCATACACGCCCCCTGCCCGTCCCTGCCTGACCTGACCTGACCTGAACCTGACCGCGGCGACGGCATTATTGACCGGGCTGACGGCCGCTCGAGTTTCTCGGCCCTGTGGGGACGAGGTCTGACGGCGCGAAGAGCCGCGGGCGCCGTCCGTCACGGCGCGGCGGCGCTCCATACGACGTTCGCGACCGCGGCCCCCGACACGTCGCCATGATTCTCGATGAACTGGTCGGACTGGATGCTAGTGACGGCGTCGCGCGCGAAGGCATAGGCCTCGCTCGCCGAGGTCATCGTCAGGCGGCGGCTCTCGCCTCCCGCCATCCTCATCGCTCCGTTGCGGCCAATCCCGCCATAGATGTCGTTCTCGTCGCCGAGGCCCGCGACCTGCTGGCCGGCGAGGCGCGAGGCGAGCGCGTAGGCAAGGCCGACCGCCTTATCGTTCCTGGTGTGGGTCGCGACAATCGGCCCGGCGACACGCTTTTCGGTCACCACCTCTCGGAAGAAGCCCTGCGGCAGCTCTGTGGATTTCGGCGCGAAAGCGTTGTGTGAGAAGGCACCTTGGAGCAAGCACATGCTCGACGGCGCGAAGGCGGCGCTCTTGGCGGCGGCGGTCACGGCGCGCGCGCCGAAGCTGTGT
>JAKFWB010000569.1 GCA_021732945.1 Porphyrobacter sp. | reverse complement strand
GATCAGCTCGGTTACGCCGAAGTTCTTGAGCGCCGATCCGAAATAGACCGGGGTCAAGTCGCCGTGGCGGAAGGCTTCGATGTCGAATTCGGGATAGCCGCCGCGCGCCAGTTCGATTTCATCAGCGAAGCGCTGCGGGATCGCGGCGGTGTCGCGCGTGCCAAGAAACTCGCGGCTTGGGCCCTCGGGGCGGCTGACGGTGTCCGTCGCGAAATCGAGAATGCCCTCGAACTCGCCGCCCATGCCAATCGGCCACATCTGCGGGCTGACGTCGAGCGCCAGCATGTCTGCCACTTCGTCCAGCGTCTCGAACGGATCGCGGCCCTCACGGTCGACCTTGTTGACGAAGGTGATGATCGGCACAGAGCGCAAGCGGCAGACCTCGAACAGCTTGCGGGTCTGCGGCTCGATGCCTTTCGCCGCGTCGATCACCATCACCGCAGAGTCGACCGCGGTGAGCGTGCGATAGGTATCTTCCGAGAAATCCTCGTGCCCCGGCGTGTCGAGCAGGTTGAAGACGATCCCGTCCTTCTGGAAGGTCATCACGCTCGAGGTGACGGAAATCCCGCGCTGCTGCTCGATCTTCATCCAGTCCGACCGCGCCCGCCGCGCCGCCCCGCGCGCCTTGACCTCGCCCGCCAAGTGGATCGCACCGCCTTGCAGCAGCAGCTTTTCGGTGAGCGTGGTCTTGCCCGCATCAGGGTGCGAGATGATCGCGAAGGTGCGGCGGTTGCTAGTAATGGCGCGCCACCCGGAACCCTGCGAAGTCCTGATTGACCGGCATCAGCTCGATCCGGTTGATGTTGAGGTGCGGCGGCAGGCTCGCGATCCAGCCGATGGTGTCGGCGATGTCCTGCCCGGTCATCGGATTGACCCCGCGATAGAGGTCGTCCGAGGCCTGCTGGCTGCCGGTGCGCACCACGGTAAATTCGGTCTCGACCATCCCCGGCTCGATGCTGGTGACGCGAACCCCCGTGCCGTGGAGATCGGCGCGCAGGGCAAGGGTGAAGTGGTTCACGAAGGCCTTCGAGCCCGCGTAGACATTGCCGCCCGGATAGACATAGTTCCCCGCGACCGAGCCGATGGCGATAATAGCGCCCTTGCGCTCGATCAGACCCGGCAGCAGCTTGCGGGTCAGCACCACCATCGCGGTGATGTTGGTGTCGATCATCGTCTGCCAGTCATCGAGATTGGCGTTCTGCGCCGCCGACAGCCCTTGGGCGAGCCCGGCGTTGTTGACCAGCAGATCGATGTCGCGAAAGCCTTCGGGCAGACCCGCCAGCGCGGCATCGAGCGCAGGCGTGTCGCGGACGTCGAAGCACACAGCGTGGACCTTGTCCGCACCCAGTTCGGCAACCAAAGCGTCAAGCCGCTCCTGCCGCCGTCCGGTGGCGACGCAGCGCCAGCCGTCCTTGACGAGACGACGCACTGTGGCGAGGCCGATGCCGGCGGTCGCACCGGTTACGAATGCCGCTTTCATCCGCGCAGCTCCCCGCCGAGCTTGGCAGCCGCGGCCACGATCTTCTCGGCCAGCGCCTTGAGGTCAGCATCCTTGAAGCTCGCCTCACCCGGTTGCAGCGTGACTTCTACAGCGAGCGACTTGTGGCCTTCGGGGACGCCTTGCCCAGCGAAGACATCGAACACCCGCACCCCGGTGATCACCGCCTTGTCCGCGCCCTGCACTGCGCGGACAAGATCGCCCGCCGCCAGTGTTTCGGGCACGAGGAAGGCGAAATCGCGCGTCACCGCTTGCAGCGCGGGCGGGGTGAAGCCGGGGCGGGCGAACGCCGCGCCCTTCTTCGCCGGGATCGCGTCGAGATGGATGCCGCACACCGCCACGGGCCGCTTGATGTCGGCGGCCTTGAGCACCGCCGGGTGGAGCATCCCGAAACTCGCCAGCGCGTTCTTAGGGCCAAGCCGCAAGGTCGCCGATTGGCCGGGGTGATAGGCCGGGCCTGCCTCGCCCATCACTGTCAGCTTGTCGACCGGTGCTCCGGCCACGGCCAGCAGTTCGAGGCACAGCGCCTTGGCGTCGAAAGCATCGAAGGGCCGCGCCGGTCCCTGCTGCCAGGACCGCTCGTCCCGTTCGCCAGCAAGCAGGCAGACGATGGTCGGATGTTCGCCATCGGCAAGATAGCGCCGCCCGATCTCGAACAGTCTGACGCTTTCTGCGCCCCGATCAAAGGCCCGCCGCGCGGCACTGAGCAGGCCCGGCAGCAGCGACGGGCGCATGACCTTCAGTTCCTCACTGATCGGGTTCGAAAGCACCCAGCGACCGCCACCGAACAACGCCGCCTGCGCCTCGGAGATGAACGACCAGGTGATCGCTTCGTGGAGCCGGCTTGCTGCCGCAGCACGTCGCAGCCGTCGTTCGAGCAACTGTTCCGGCGTGGACGTCGGGCGGGCGACGCCCTCGGCGCGCGGCAGAGCGACGCTCGCCACATTGTAGAGCCAGTGAATGCGCACCACTTCCTCGACCAGATCAGCCGGGCCTTCGATATCGTTGCGGCGCAGCGGGCAGGTGACCTGCCACGCTCCATTGACGTTGAAGCCGAGGCTTTCGAGGATACGCTTTTGCTCAGCCTCGGCCACCTCTACCCCGCCGAGGCGAAGCGTCAGGCCGGGGTCGAAGGTGATCACTTTGACTTGCGACGGCGGCGAACCGGCGCGCAGCACTTCGCTAGGGCTTCCGCCTGCCAATTCCACAATCAGCCCGGTCAGCAGATCAAGGCCATCATCCAGAAACTCGGGATCAACCCCGCGTTCAAACCGCGTGCGCGCGTCGCTCGACAGGCCGAGCTTGCGCCCGGTTGCGCCGATGCGCGCCGGATCGAAATAGGCGATTTCGAGCAGCACGTCGGTGGTGCTCTCGCTCACGCCAGAATGTTCGCCGCCCATGATCCCGGCAATGTCGTGCACGCCGTTGTCATCCGCGATCACCGTCATGCTCGCATCGAGCGTGTAGGTCTTCTCATTGAGCGCGAGGCACTGTTCGCCGTCAACCGCCCGCCGCGCGACCACCGCGCCTTGCAGCTTGGCTAGGTCATAGGCGTGGGCCGGACGCCCGAATCCGAGCATCAGGTAATTGGTGAGGTCGACCAGCAGCGAGATCGGCCGCTGGCCCGCGCTTTTCAGCCGCGCTTGCAGCCAGTCCGGCGAGGGACCATTCTTCACGCCCTTCACCATACGGCCATAGAATGCCGGGCAGCCCTCGGGATCGTCGGTGCGGATGTCTATTGGGCACGCGCCCGCCGCGCTGAACGCGGGCATGGTGATAGGCTTCAGCGTCCCCAGCCCCTTGGCGGCGAGATCGCGGGCGATGCCGTAAACGCCCATGCAATCGGGGCGGTTGGGGGTCACCGCGACCTCGATCACCGGATCAGCGCCATGATAATCAGCAAAGCTTGTGCCCACCGGCGCGTCAGCTGCCAGTTCGATGATCCCATCGTGATCATCGCCCAGTTCGAGCTCGCGGGTCGAGCACATCATGCCGTTGCTCTCGACGCCACGGATCGCGCTCTTGCGCAGCACCATGCCGTTGGCAGGCACGACCGCGCCGGGCAGGCCAAGCACGCCTTTCATCCCCGCACGCGCGTTGGGCGCACCGCAGACGACTTGCAGCGGATCGCCCTCGCCCGTGTCGACAGTCAGCACTTGCAGCTTGTCCGCACCCGGGTGACGCGCGGCGGTCAGCACATGGGCGATGCGGAAACCGGCGAGCTTGTCCGCCGGGTCCTCCACGCCTTCGACCTCAAGCCCGATGGCGTTCAGCGCATCGCAGATTTCGATGACGGTGGCGGTGGTCTCAAGGTGATCCTTGAGCCAGGTGAGTGAGAACTTCATGCGCGCGCTCCCACACCGGCGGACAGCGTCGGCTGATCGAACGGCGAGAAGCCGTAGTGCTGCAACCAGCGCGGATCGCCATCAAAGAAGGCGCGCAGGTCGTTCATCCCGTATTTGAGCATCGCCAGACGGTCGACCCCGACGCCAAAGGCGAAGCCCTGCCACTCGAAGGGATTGAACCCGCTCATTTCAAGCACGCGGGCATTGACCATGCCGCTGCCGAGCAGCTCCATCCAGGCATGCCCCGCGTCGTCACCCGATCCGCCGACGACCCGGCGCCCGTTCTCGTTGGCGTAACCGACATCGACCTCGACCGAAGGCTCGGTGAAGGGGAAGTAAGAGGGGCGCAGGCGCAGCACGATATCGTCACGCTCGAAGAAGGCCTTGAGGAAAGTCTCCAGCGTCCACTTGAGGTGGCCGAGATGGATGTCGCGATCGATCACCAGGCCTTCGATCTGATGGAACATCGGCGTGTGGGTGGCGTCGCTGTCGCTGCGATAGACGCGGCCCGGCGCAATGATG
>JAKFWB010000152.1 GCA_021732945.1 Porphyrobacter sp. | reverse complement strand
GCGGGAGACCGGCCGCGTTGATCTCGATACCGTCAATCCTAGCTGGCTGATCTTTTCCGATGGCTTTTCCAGCTCGCGGATGTTTTCCAGCGCGGTGAAGCGCATCTTCGATATCACCGCCAGCCTGACGCTGCTGCTGCTGACCTTGCCGATCATTGTGCTGTTTGCAGGGCTTGTGAAGCTCGACAGCAAGGGGCCGGCCTTCTTCCGGCAGACCCGGGTGGGTCTTTATGGTGAGCCATTCACACTGATCAAGCTGCGTTCGATGCGCACCGATGCCGAGAAAGACGGGGCCAAGTGGGCGGAGGAGAATGACCCGCGCATCACTCGGCTCGGCCGCTTTATCCGTAAGGTGCGGATCGACGAATTGCCGCAAACCTGGAGCGTGCTGAAAGGCCAGATGAGCTTTGTCGGCCCTCGCCCCGAAGTGCCGACCTTTGTTGAAAGTCTGGAAGACGAAATCCCGTTCTATGGCGAACGGCACATGGTCAAACCCGGCATCACCGGCTGGGCACAGATCAACTATCCCTACGGCGCATCGGTCGAAGACAGTCGCTGCAAGCTGGAATATGATCTCTATTACGCCAAGAATTACACGCCTTTCCTTGATTTTGTGATCATGCTGCAAACCTTGCGCGTGATCCTGTGGCCAGAGGGCGCGCGGTGACCTGGGTGGGCAACCTGTTGCCCTTGGCGGCGTGCCTTGCGTGGCTGGCGGGCGCCGTGCTGAGCGCAGGCGCGATGCTGTGGATATGGCGGCATGGAGAGCGTGCGCGGCCTGATCGCATCGCTTTGCTGATCGCGGCAGGATGCAGCACGGCATGGTGCGCGCTTGCCGCAATGCTTGGCCCTGATCACCCGGCCTCTGCGATGACGGCGATGCTGCGCAATCTGGCGCTGATTGCCGCGATTTTCTGCCTGTTTTCAGCTGACGGACGCAGCAGCAGCCTGAAGCCGATCCGCCCGGTGATCATCGCGCTGGTTCTGGTGCAATTGCTGCACCCGGTGGTCTTGCTGTTCCAGCTGCGCGGCCAAGATATGCCGCAACTGGTGGATGCAGTGTTTGAAGTGCGGATGGTGATCGACCTGCTGGTCTCGATCGGCGCGCTGATGCTGCTGCACAACCTTTATGCCGGTGCTGCGAGCGGACTGCGGCCGATCCTGCGCTGGACCGGGATCGGATTGGCGGGGATTTTCGCCTATGATCTCAACCTCGCCACGATCGGCTACCTCACCGGTGATTATCCGCAGGTGATCGGCGATTTGCGGGGGGCGTTTTCCGGCGTGATGGCCGTGCTGTTTGCGCTGGGTATGAATGAAGCAGGCCCGCGCGCGCAGTTCAGCCCGTCACGCGCGGTCACGTTCCGCACGCTCTCCTTGCTGGTGATCGGCGTTTATCTGGCGATGATGGTGCTGGTCACCAAATCGCTGGCCTTGATTGGCGGCGATATCGCGCGCGCCAGCCAGATGATGTTCCTGGTGCTGGCAGTTGCAGCGGCCGCCATAGCTTTGCCTTCGCCGCGATTGCGCGGGCGGCTGCGGGTGATGGCGACCAAGCACTTGTTCCAGCATCGCTATGATTATCGCGAAGAATGGCTGCGCTTCACCCGCACCATCGGGCGTGGTGGTACGGGCGATGCCAGCCTCGCCGAACGCGCGGTCAAGGCGCTGGCGGACATCACCGAAAGCCCGGCCGGGCTGCTGCTGATGCCCAATGAAGAAGCGCAGCTGGAGCTTACGGCGCGCTGGAACTGGCCGACGATTGCAGTGCCCGCCGTCGCCGCAGACTATGCCTTGGCCGCGCTGCTCGAACAGTACAATCTGGTGCTGGCCTTGGACGAGGCACGGGCCGGGATCGATCACCACGGCGAACAGGTGCAAGTGCCTGCATGGCTGACCGAAGCGGAGGATGCCTGGGCGCTGGTGCCATTGCTGCATTTCGATCGGCTGGTCGGCGTGATTGTGCTCGCCCGCCCGCGCACCCCGCGCCAGCTTGACTGGGAGGATTTCGATCTGCTGCGCGTGGCCGGGCAGCAGCTCGCCAGTTACCTTGCCGAACAGGCCGGGCAACAGGCGTTGATGGATGCCAGCCGGTTTGATGAATTCAATCGCCGCATGGCGTTTGTGATGCATGACATCAAGAACCTCGTCAGCCAGCTTTCGCTGCTCGCCGCCAATGCCGAAAAGCATGCCGATAACCCTGCCTTTCGCGCCGACATGCTGGTCACTTTGCGCAATTCTGCGGACAAGCTTTCCGCTCTACTCGCGCGGCTAGGCCGCTATGGTTCGGGGCAGGTGCACCACCGCGAGGCGTTTGACCTGATCAAACTGGCGCGCGAGATTGCCGAGCGGTTTCGTGCTGTCCATCCGGTGGCTTTGACGCGCCAGCAGCCGGTGGTTGTGATGGGCAATCGCGAAGCGTTGGAACAGGCCCTGATCCATCTGGTGCAGAACGCCATCGATGCCAGTCTGCCCGAACTGCCGGTGTTTCTGGATGTCGCCGCCGAAGGGTTGACGGGCGCGATTGATGTGGTCGATTCCGGCCATGGCATGAGCCCCGAATTCGTACGGACCGGCCTGTTCAAACCCTTCGTTTCCTCCAAGCCGGGCGGTTTCGGCATCGGTGCCTTTGAAGCGCGCGAGCTGGTGCGCGCGATGGGCGGCCGCATGGCGGTTGAATCGCGCGAGGGGATCGGCACGCGCTTTGCCATCCAGCTGCCCCTGGCCGAAGCCGTGCGCCTGCTGGGCGAACAGCAATCCCTTCAACGCACATCCCAAGAGGTCGCATGATGGCTGAGAAGAAACCGGTATTGCTGGTGATCGAGGATGATCCCGGCCTGCAAGCCCAGCTGAAATGGGCCTATGATGATTTCGAGGTGGTGATCGCGGGCGACCGCGACAGCGCGCTGGCCGCGCTGCGATCCGAAACGCCGGGAGTGGTAACGCTCGATCTTGGCCTGCCGCCTGATCCCGATGGCACGACCGAAGGCTTTGCCGTGCTCGATGCGATCATGGCGCTGAAACCCGATACCAAGGTGATTGTCGCCAGCGGCCACGGCGCACGCGAAAGCGCGCTTGATGCCATCGCGCGCGGGGCCTATGATTTCTACCAGAAGCCGATCGATATCGGCGCACTGGGCCTGATCGTGCGCCGCGCTTTCAACCTGCGCGCCATCGAGGAAGAGAACCGCCGGCTTGTCGCCAGCTCCAGCGCCGACAAGACGGTGCTTGGCCGGATGATCACCGGCGCGCCGGAAATGGTCAAGGTTGCCCGCACCATTGAACGTGTGGCCAAAACCAGCGTGTCGGTGATGCTGTTGGGCGCCAGCGGGACGGGCAAGGAACTGCTCGCCCAAGGCCTGCACGATGCCAGCGGCCGCGCCGACGGCCCATTTGTGGCAATCAACTGCGCCGCAATTCCGGAAAACCTGCTCGAAAGCGAGCTATTCGGGCATGAAAAGGGGGCTTTTACCGGCGCAATCAAGACCACTGAGGGCAAGATCGAAAGCGCAAACGGCGGCACGCTGTTCCTTGACGAGGTGGGCGACATTCCGCTGCCCTTGCAGGTCAAGCTGCTGCGGTTCTTGCAGGAACGCACCATCGAACGGATTGGCGGGCGGCGCGCGATTGCGGTCAACACTCGTATCGTGTGCGCCACGCATCAGGATCTGGAACGCATGATCCAGACCGGGGGCTTCCGCGAAGACCTGTTCTACCGCTTGGCCGAGATTGTGGTGCGCATCCCCGGCCTGGCGGAGCGCCACGGTGATCCTGTGTTGCTCGCCAAAGCGTTCCTCAAGCGGTTTGCGGGGGAGATGAACCCCGCTGTCACCGGCTTTGCCCCCGATGCGCTCGCCGCGATTGATGCGCATGACTGGCCGGGCAATGTGCGCGAACTGGAAAACCGGGTGAAGCGCGCCGTGATCATGGCCGATGGCAAGCTGGTCAATGCCGGGGATCTCGATTTCGGTAAGGCGGATGAAGAGGACGGTGATGTGCTCAACCTCAAGGCCGCGCGCGAGGCGGCGGATCGCCGGGTGATCCGCCATGCGCTGGCCCGCAGTGAAGGCAATATCTCCAGCACGGCCAAGCTTTTGGGGATCAGCCGCCCGACCCTGTATGACCTGTTGAAGCAATATGATCTGCACGCGTAACGCCCTTGCCGCCGGATTGGCACTGGCGCTGGCGCTCGCTTTGGCGGGCTGTTCAGGCATTGGCGGCGGCGCTGACAGTCCGGCGCTCAATCCCGATATCGCCGGACTGCTGGAAGAGGCGCAGGCGCTGATGGTGGACGGCGCGCTGGCCGATGCGGGGCGCAAGCTGGATGAAGCGCGCAGCCTTGCGCCAGACGATCCCGATCTGTGGGTGGCGATT
>JAKFWB010000239.1 GCA_021732945.1 Porphyrobacter sp. | reverse complement strand
GGACTTCGTGGGAGCCTACCCCCGCTTCCCCATCGTGCTCCGCGCAATCCGCGCCACCAGCACCAACAGGCCGGGATGGTTCGCGCCCTCATAGGTCGAATCTGTCCCCAGCTCGCGCGCCAGCCTGCGGTGCGCTTCGGGCAGGTCGTGATAGGGCATCGAGGGCATCAGGTGGTGCAGCGCGTGATAGCGCAGTCCGACCGGTGCCCAGATTTCTGCCGCGATCCCCGGCGGGGGCACGTTGACACTGTCGAGGAACTGCGCGGTCACCGTCATCGGCTCACCTTCGTTCTCCCACAGGTGCGCGACCAGCGTGCGAAGCTGGTTGAGCACGGCGGTGAGCGACAGGATCGCCAGCGCGGTGGCGAGCGGCTTCCAGCCGAACACAAAGGCGCTGGCGATCAGCGCTATCGCCCAGACGCTCGCGCCCGCCTCCTGCCAGCGCACGCGTGCGGCAAAGTCACCCTCGGGCGGCTTGCGGCGGAAATCGGGGTTGATCGAGAGCGCGGAGAAACGCTCCCACGTGAAGGTCCGCACGGCGGGGATCAGAAGACCAAGCGGGACCAGCACCGCAAACCGCACCAGAAACGCCACCGGCGCCAGCAGCGCGATGAGCACAAACAGCGGCAGGCTCCACGGCTTCATCAGCGCAAGCGGGAGATATTCTGGGTCTTCCACCGTGCCATATTGCGTGCGCTTGTGGTGGATCACATGCACGCCTTCATACATGAAGCTGGGCGTCAGCAGCGGAATGCCGACCAACAGGTTCCAGCCGGTGCGGAACCCCGGCAGCGCATCGCGGTGGATATGGGTGAGTTCGTGGATGAACATTTCCGCGCGGTACAGCGCCAGCGCCGCCACCAGCCCGGCGGCGAGTTGCACCGCCAGATTGCCTGACAGGATCGCGGTCGCAATCCCCGCATAGCCGAGGCCCGCCGACAGCAGCATGTCGGTCCAGTAGATGCCGGGCCGTGCCTCGCCCAAGCCCTTGGTCAGATCGCGCGCCGCGCGCAGCATCGCCTTGTCATCCTCGACCATGAACTGGGCGCGGGTCGCCCGGGCGAACGGGGCAGCTTGGGTACGGGCAGGGTCGATGGTCTGATGCACAGTCACTTTTTGGGCCGTTTTCTGGGACATGTTCTGGGTCATTAGTGGCAATTTCCTGAGGCTCGCCCTACCCCAAATCAGGGTTCAAGCCAAACACGGGTTGTTGGTGACAGTGATCGATAGGCTTGCGCGAATGGCACGGGCGCGACAAAGACACTGTGATCTGATGCAAATACGAGGATCGTCGCGTGACGGATGTGGCCAGCCGCAAGGCAGATGTAAGAATTGAACCGGTCACCGACAAGCACGGGCGCGCGGCGTTTGTCGATGTCGGCCGTGCATTTTCCAACCGGCTGCCCAATTTCGTCCCACAAATCCGCGGCGAGCAGCTGGAACTGGTCGATCCGGGCAAGAACCCGTTTTTTGGCCATGCGCGGGTTCAGCTGTTCATCGCAAGGCGCGGCGGCCAGCCGGTGGGGCGCATTTCGGCGCATATTGATGACCTTGCGCTCACCATGCCGGTTGAAAAGGGCTTCGGCCCTGGGACTGGCTGCTTCGGGTATTTTGACGCCGAGGACGAAGATGTCGCCCGCGCGCTGTTGACCACCGCCGAGGCATGGCTGGTGGGACAGGGCATGCGACGCGTGCTCGGCCCGATCTCATTGGCCATGTGGGAAGAGCCCGGTTTGCTCGTGCGCGGGCAGGACCACCCGCCGATGATGATGATGGGCCACCACCCGGCGCATTATGCGGGCTGGATCGAGGCGGCAGGATACTCCCGCGCCAAGACGCTCTACACCTATGATCTCGACATTTCGAAGCCGTTTTCACCGCTGGTGCAGCGGATCGTGCAATCGGGCGAGCGCAATGCGCGCATCAATGTCCGCCGGGTCGACAAGCGCCGCTGGGATGAAGAAGTGGCGGTGATCCTCGCGATCCTCAACGATGCCTGGTCGGACAATTGGGGCTTTGTGCCCTTCACCCCCGCCGAAGTCGCCTATGCGGGCAAGAAGCTGCGCCCGATCATCCACGAAGAGCTCAACATGATTGCCGAGGTTGATGGTCGCCCCGTCGCCTTCATGCTGACCTGGCCCGACGCAAACGATGCTCTCGCGAAGATCAAGGGCAAGCTGTTCCCGCTGGGCTGGCTGCACATGCTGCGCTGGCTGCGGTTCCCCAAGGGCGCAGGGATGCGGGTGCCGCTGATGGGGGTGCTGAAGGAACTGCACAACACCCGCATGGCCAGCCAACTGGCCTTCATGATGATCGAAGGCATCCGGCGGCAAGCCAACGGCAAATTCGGCTCAACCCGCGGCGAGCTGGGCTGGGTGCTGGACGACAATCAGGGCATGGTCGCGATTGCCGACACGATCCAGAGCAAGGTCAACCGCGAATACGCGATCTATGAGCGGGCACTTGTTTGATTTGCGGTCGTGCTGGCGCACGACACATACCTCCAGCCCCGCCATCGGTGGCCGCCAAGAAAAAAGGCCTCCGCTCGGAAGAGCAGAGGCCTTTCGGGATCGTATCACCGCCGCTTGGACGGGAGGGGGTCTCGGCAGTGACAAGGGGGAAATGCGCGGATGAAAAACCGGTTCCCGGCACGCATGGAAAATTTTTATGATTCTTGCATCCTTCTGATTTTGCCTCATTAAAATATTCATTTTTGGATCAGGGCGACGGCACCGTACGGAACCGCTAAGGCTGCAAATCGCCTGTCCTCCTTCATGGAAATTGGAGTTAATCATGTCTCTCGGAAGCCAGATCGCGGCCCACCTGCCCTTCCTGCGCCGCTATGCCCGCGCGCTGACAGGGTCGCAGGCGAGCGGTGATGCCTATGTGCGTGAGATGCTTGAAGCGGTGCTCGCAGACGAGGCGCTGAAAGCATCGCTCGCAGGCGGGCGCGTGCCGCTCTACCGCGCGTTCAGCAAGGTCTGGGCCAGCGCCTCTGGCTTGCCCGCTGGCGACAAGACGGCGAGCGAACACGAAGCCGGGGCGCAGGCGCGGCTTGGCGTGATCACCCCGCCCGCGCGCCAAGCGCTGCTGCTGACCACGCTCGAAGACTTCTCGGTTGAAGAGGCCGCCGCAATTCTCGATCGCACCCCTGATGAGATCGATCAGCTGGTCGCCGCCGCGATCACCGATATTGACCGCGAACAGACCACCTCGATCCTCATCATCGAAGACGAACCCCTGATCGCGATGCAGCTGGAAGACCTTGTCACCAGCCTCGGCCACACCGTCAGCGGTACGGCGGCCACCCGCACGCAAGCCCGTAGCGCGGTCGCCGCAGCACTGCCCGGGCTGGTGCTGGCCGATATTCAATTGGCCGATGGTTCATCCGGGCTCGATGCAGTCGATGACATCCTGAACGTTGCATCAATGCCAGTGATCTTCATCACCGCCTATCCCGAACGCCTGCTGACAGGCGACCGGCCAGAGCCGACCTATCTTGTCACCAAGCCCTTTCAGGAAGCCACGGTCCGCGCCGCGATCAGCCAGGCGCTGTTCTTCGGGTCGACTCGGCCGCTTTGATGCGGTCGCGCCCCCCTATTTCTCCCGGATCCGGAAATCGGCCGGGCGGCGCACCGGCACGCGCAGCACGCAGCGCACGCCCTCGGGGTTGAATTCGAGTGCCACTGGCTGGCGCAATTCGTGGGCGACCACCTTCTAGATCAGCTCCGTGCCAAACCCGCGGTGACGCTCGGTTGGCACCGGCGGCCCGCCGGCCTCCTGCCATTCGACATCGGCCCAAGGCACATCTGCGGCCTGATCGTCCCCGCGTTGCCAGCGGATCGTCACTTGCCCGCCCGCCACGCTGAGCGCGCCATATTTGGCTGCGTTGGTCGCAAGCTCGTGCACCGCAAGCCCGAACGACAGGGCATCATTGGGTGCCAGTTCCAGCTCCGGCCCCTCGAGTATGATCGCATCGTCGATCACGCTGCGAAAATGCTGCAACTCCGCTTCGATCACGGCGCGGATCGGGGTGGTGCCCCAATCGGTCACGGTGAGCAGATCATGCGTGGCAGACAGCGCGCGGATGCGACCTTCGAGACTGTCGGCAAAATCATCGAGCCCGCTCGCCCGGCGGCGGGTCAGCGCCAGGATCGACAGCACATTCGCCAGCGTGTTCTTGACCCGGTGGTTAAGCTCGCGCGTCAGCGAATTGCGGATCGAATGCTGCTCTTCAAAAAACGCCAACCGGGACTGGTCCTCAAACGCCTGCTGGGTCAGCAGCCGGGCGAGCAGCATCAGCAGGCTGGCCAGCGCCAGCCCGAACATCAAGGTCACCATCGATAGCGGCGAGAGCACCTGAGCATTGGAGGATTCGATCACCAGTTGCAGCGCGCGATCAG
>JAKFWB010000150.1 GCA_021732945.1 Porphyrobacter sp. | reverse complement strand
TCGGGAACATCGCCTTCAAAGCTGCCACCTTGGGGGCATCCCAGCGGACGATGTAGCCAGAGCGCGGATTCACGACCATGTAATCCTGATGATAGGCTTCGGCCGCGTAGAACGCCTTGAGGGGCTAAATAGCGGTGACAATCGGGCGGTTCCACAGCTTGGCCTTACCAAGCTGCGCGATATAGGCCTTGGCCACGGCGGCCTGTTCGGCGTTCATCGGCACGATCGCACTGCGATAATGTGTACCGACATCGGGCCCCTGACGGTTCTTCAGCGTCGGATCGGCGACCACCGAGAAGAAAATGCGCAGCAGCTGATCATAACGCACCACGGCGGGATCATAGGTGATCTTCACGCTTTCGGCATGGTCGGTGATGCCGCTGGAGATGATGTCATACTTGGCTGATGCCGCATTGCCTCCGTGAAAGCCCGAAACGGCGGATTTCACGCCCTTCACATGGCTGAACACGCCTTCGACGCCCCAGAAGCAGCCGCCCGCGAAGATCGCAGTCTTGAGGCCTTTTGCTTCTTTGGCGACACGGGTAGCAGCGGGGGCATTGACTGGCTCTTCAGCCGCGATAGCCGGGCCGGCACAGGCGCTCAGCGCCAGTGAACCTGCTGTGAGCAGCAGGGCAAGGGTGCGCATTACTTCGTTCCTTCAGCCGCAATCACGAAGTCCGCTCCGACCGGGGGCGGCTTGGCCAGCTGCGCAGCATGCGCAGGCGAGGCCAGCTCGCCGCCCCAGCTTTGCGCATTCGCCCCGACCACCAGCAACGTGCCGACGACAAAGCCGACGCTGAAATTGCGGATGAGATCGGAGGAGAGCAGGCGCATGGATTGGCTCGTTATTGTTGGTGGCCTCTATGCTCTTGCCCGATGCCGAATTGCAGCCGGATGAACATAGCGGTCAGGTGCGAGTTAGCTTTGCGCACCCCTGTGGTTACGCCGCCCCTGAGAAAAAGTTGCGCCAGGGCTGCGGGCGTGCCGAACCGTGCGCAATGTGCGGCGGGATGAGTGCGGGCGTGGAGGCACCTTCGCAACTCAGATCGCGGAGGCGCTGTTAAAACGCCAGACGGCCCAATGGGCCGCAAGGGCGACCGCCCGCCCGCAGGGGCCCGTAGCGCAGCGAAGGAAACTCGCCCTCAAGTAGCGAAGCGGTAGGGCAACAAGGACTCACCGAGGACGAGCCCGCGGAGGCGGGCTCGCAAAACAAACTAATGCCTAAAATGCCGCATCCCGGTGAACACCATTGCGAGTCCAGCGGCGTCGGCCGCCGCAATCACCTCGTCATCGCGGATCGACCCGCCCGGCTGGATCACGGCGGTCGCGCCTGCTTCAGCGGCGGAGATCAGCCCATCCGAGAAGGGAAAGAACGCGTCTGAAGCCACAGCGCTGCCGATGGTGCGAGGGGTCGGCCAGCCGTGGGTTTCGGCGGCTTCCTGCGCCTTGATCGCGGCGATCCGGGCGGAGTCGCGGCGGTTCATCTGGCCCGCGCCAATCCCGGCGGTCGCCCCGTCTTTGGCATAGACGATGGCGTTGGATTTCACATGGCGGGCGACGGTCCAGGCGAACAGGCAGTCCTTCAATTCCTGATCGGTGGGAGCGCGCTTGGTGACGACCTTGAGGTCATCAAGGTTCACTGCCCCCGCATCGCGCGATTGAATCAGCATGCCGCCCGCAATCGTCCTCATCGCAAACCCGCCCCGGCGCGGATCGGGCAGCGCGCCGCATTCGAGCAGGCGAAGGTTCTTCTTCTTGGCGAAGATTTCGCGGGCCTCGGCGCTGACCGAAGGCGCGATCAC
Organism: Porphyrobacter sp.; assembly: GCA_021732945.1. Lineage (GTDB taxonomy): Bacteria > Pseudomonadota > Alphaproteobacteria > Sphingomonadales > Sphingomonadaceae > Erythrobacter. The sequence continues at coordinate 2,602 of JAKFWB010000150.1, read as the reverse complement.
GACTTCGGTGAAGATAGCGGAGATGGCCTCGGCGGTGGCACCATCCAGCTCGGTGTTCACCGCGACAATCCCGCCGAACGCCGAGACTGGATCGCACGCCAAAGCCGCTTCCCAAGCCTCCAGCAGCGAACCCGCTTGCGCCACGCCGCAGGGGTTGGCGTGCTTGACGATCACCACTGCCGGGGCTTGCCCGGCAAACTCCGCTGCCAGTTCCAATGCCGCATCGGCGTCATTGAGGTTGTTGTAGCTCAGTTCCTTGCCCTGCAACTGCACCGCCTGCGGCACCCCGCGTGCGCCGACCACCTGCGGGACGTAGATCGCTGCGCTCTGATGCGGATTCTCGCCGTAGCGCAGCACATCGGCGCGCTTGAAGGCGAGCGGCATGGTCTCAACGAAGGGGGTGGCGTGCAGCGCCTCGGTGCCGAGGGGATGGGTGAAGGCATCACCAAACGCGAACCAATTGGCGATCGCAGCGTCATAGGATGCGGTGCGGGCATAGGCCTTGCCTGCCATGCGGATGCGGAACGCGAGTGACGTCGTGCCGTTGTTGGCCGCCAACTCCTCCAGCAGCGCCGGGTAATCCTCCGGATCGGTCAGGATCGTTACGAAGCCATGGTTCTTGGCCGCCGAACGCACCATCGAAGGCCCGCCGATGTCGATGTTCTCGATGATCTCCTCGCGGCTCGCACCCTTGGCCACGGTCGCTTCAAACGGGTAGAGGTTGACCACCACCAGATCGATCGCGCCGATCCCGTGGGCCTCCATCGCGGCGACATGCTCGGCATTGTCGCGCAGCGCGAGCAGCCCGCCATGCACAGTGGGGTGCAGCGTCTTGACCCGCCCGTCCATCATCTCGGGAAACCCGGTGAGGTCGGAGACATCCTTCACCGTCAGCCCCGCATCGCGCAAAGCCTTGGCGGTGCCGCCGGTGCTGACCAGCTCCACGCCCCGCGCCGCAAGCGCCGCGCCGAGGTCAGCCAAACCGGCCTTGTCGGACACTGACAGCAGCGCCCGCTTGATCATCTGCTCGCTCATGGGATGCCTACCCTGTCTTCCTCAGCAGCCAGGAGAATTGCCCCCCGCTGCGCAATGCCAAGCCTTCGATCACCAGCTGCTGCGTTGCATGCGGACGACCATCGCCGTCGATCCACAGGCTGTCCTCGATCGACAGGGTGATCGCACCGGAGCCCGCCCTATCGCCGCGCAGGCGGAATTGCCAGAGCCGACCATCGGGCAGCAGCAGGCTCGCCCCGCGCTTGTCACCCGAAAGCTGCGTTTCAACCCCGCGCCCCAGATGGAACCGGATCGCAAAACCGATCTTGCCGCGCTTGCCGTTCTTGGCGCTGGGGATGAGGATATCCTCGCCCGCTAGCTCAGTGCCATCGCCGCTGATGGTGAGAATGCGCTGGTGGATCAGGCCAAAGCGGCTGGCATAGCCATTATGCGTGCTTTCGATCCGGGTGGCCTCACGCCCGCGCCCGGCCAGCGTGCGCCGCTCAACCTCGACCGTCTCCACCCCCTTGCCAAGCTTGCCGTGGAGCAGCACCGCGGTGGAATTGGCATTATCGAGCACCAGCGTCGAAAACGCCGCCGTCGCCCGCAGGCCCGGACCGATCCGCGCCGGGACCAGCCCGCCGGTCAGCCCCGCTCCGCCGCAATTGACGATCACCCGCGCCGGTCCGTCCGAAAGCTCGAACGCCAGCGTGGACGCGCAGCCGATCCGCGCATGGCGGGTGCGCGGGGGCGGCGCGGCGTCGAATTGCAGCAGCGTTTCGCCTGCCTTGATCCGCTGATACCCCCAGCTTGTGGTGGTGGCGAGCGGGCGGGTGCGGACCCCCGATGCTTCGATCACGGCATTCACCCGGTCAGCGGCAATCGCGCCCTGGCCCTGCCAGCTGCCGAGCGCGCCGTAACCATGCCTCAGCGCCAGCAGCGGCGGCACCAGCAATTCGCGGATTACCGTCAACGCGGGTGGCGGAGCGATTTCCATCGCATCATAGCAGGCGATCAGATCGGTCAGCAGGCGGATCGCTTCGAGCTGCGCGGCGGGGCAGCGCGACAGCACGCCGCCATCCTCACCCACCATATCGCCGAGCGCCTTGACCAGACCGGCCTCGCCATACAGCCGCCGGGGCTTGCCATTGGGCAGCAGCAGTCCTGCCGCCACGATCCCCGCCCAGCCAGCGACCTGACCGAAACCTGCGCCCTCGCGCGGGGCCTTGCGATCAAGCCAGGAGGCGGTGTCGGCAATCGCAGCGAGCAAGTGCGACTTCTGGCCCTTGTCGTCGCCAGCCAGCACCAGCGGGGCGTGGACCAGCCAGGCGAGCAGCCGTAGCCCGGCATATTCGACATCCCATGCAGGCCCCTTGCCCGGTTCGCGGTGGGCGAGCAGCCATTGGCCGACAATGCGTTCTGCCACGCTGGAGCCATCGCTGCGCGGCGCGCTGGCGGCAAGATCGGCGAGCCAGCTGAAGCTGTGCAGCACCCGTTCCACGCCCGGCGCAAGGTGCGCGGCAGGCGCGAAATCGAGGCTGGCGATCGGCAGGCGGGCGCTGTGGACCAGAAAATGCCCAGCGCGCAGGGCCGTGCCTGCCGCGCGGTC
>JAKFWB010000562.1 GCA_021732945.1 Porphyrobacter sp. | reverse complement strand
GAGCCGGTTTTCCTCATCATGGCGTTCATCATCGACCCGGTCATCCGGGCGCACTTCGGCATCCGCGACATCGGCGGTGAGGAGATCGTCGTCGAGGATGCGATCTTCGGCCATGTGATGCGTTTACGGGGCGACCAATGAAAAGCAAGCGGGGGAGGGTGACAGGCGGATTTTGGCTGCTAAAAGCGCGACCAAACAAAACCCAACCCCGCTCACCCTGAGCCTGTCGAAGGGTGCCTGCCGCAACCCTTGGCTCTGTGATGCTTCGACAAGCTCAGCATGAGCGAACTTTGAATTTGGAGAAATCAGATGGCCGATACCCTCACCTTCACCCTCGACACCGGCGCCAATGAAGATGGGGGCGAGGGCAAAGACGTCGTGATCAAGCTGCGCCCCGATCTGGCCCCCGGCCACGTCGCCCGCATCGCCGAACTGGCGAGCGAAGGCTTCTATGACGGCGTGATCTTCCACCGCGTGATCAATGGCTTCATGGCGCAGGGCGGCGATCCGACCGGCACCGGCATGGGCGGCAGCGACAAGCCCGATCTCGCCGCCGAATTCAACGCCGAACCGCACGTTGAAGGCGTGTGTTCGATGGCGCGTTCGCAGAGCCCGAACAGCGCCAATTCGCAGTTCTTCATCTGCCTCGACGATGCACGCTTCCTCGACAAGCAATACACTGTCTGGGGCCAGGTCACGAGCGGCATGGAACACGTCCACGCCCTGCCCAAGGGCGAACCGCCGCGCGCACCGGGGAAGATTGTCAAGGCGACGGTTGCCTAGGATGAGCGGGCCCCGCTCATGACGCTTCGGGCGATAGTCGCAGCGTGCTGCGTGCTGCTGCTATCGGCCTGCGCTACGCTCCCCGATATCTCGCAATCCCGCTCCCCCTGCCAGCTTGAACCCGGCGGATGGTGCGGCTTTGTGCGCGATGCGGCGGTGGAGGCCTTTCCCTATGCGCTGGCTTCGACCAATGCCTATACCGGCGATGACGATATCTTCGCCAAGCCCGGCCGGGTGTTGCAGAGGATCGAACACCTGCCGATTGCGCCGGAAGATGCGGGCAAGGGCTTCAACTACGAAATCTTCAACCAATTTGCGCCCGGATCGGGCAGCGATGCCGCCCGCCAGCCGGTCGCCCGCATCCTCGCCTTTCGCGGGACTGATCTGACCGGCCTCAGCGATTTCTTCTATGGCACGCTGCGTGACGATCAGATCGAATTGGCGCTGCGCTATTTCGCGGCGGAAAAGGCGCGGCTGGGTACAGATGTGCCTTGGATCGTGACCGGCCACTCGCTGGGCGGGGCCCTCGCGACCGAGGTGTCGCAGGCCTATCCCGAGGTGCGCGCCTATATGTTCAATACCTCGCCCTTCTATCGCAATGAGGTGCGGGCAAACGCGCTGCGGCGCACCGTTTTCAACGAACGCGGAGAAATCCTGCGGCGGTTTGCGCGCTCTAATGATCCCCCGGCGGCCAACGTCTTCACCATCAATTGCGAGCCGCGCCGGGGCGCCTTGTTCAAGCACAAGGTGCGCCCGCTGGCCGATTGCATCACCTGGATCGCCGCCTATGCCAGCCCGGACGCGCTTGCAGTGGTGAAGGCCAATGGCATCACCAAGCCCTATGTCGAATGCGGGCCGCCTGAACAGACTCACCCCGGACCCGGCGTGAAACCGGCAGCACCTTGCATCCACAACAGCCTGCGCAAGGACAAGGACGGCAAGGAGATCAAGGTCAAGGACAAGGACAAGGCCGACGGGAACGCCAAGCCCGGCGGCGATTGAACCGCGTCGCTATCGGCGCTAGAGGCGCGGGCGTGATGAAAACCCCTCCCGCCGCTCCGCAAACCTACCGGGTCAAAAGCTTCGGCTGCCAGATGAATGTCTATGATGGCGAGCGCATGGCCGAGCTGCTGGGCGAGCGCGGCATCAGGCCAGCGCCCGATGGCGAGGAGGCGGATCTGGTCATCCTCAACACCTGCCACATCCGCGAAAAGGCCGCCGAGAAGGTCTATTCGGACATTGGCCGCTTGGTGAAGGCGGGCAGGGCGGCTGGCAAGGAGCCCCTGATCGCGGTCGCCGGCTGCGTCGCGCAGGCCGAGGGTGAAGAGATCATGGCGCGCGCGCCTGCAGTCAGCATCGTGGTCGGCCCGCAGGCCTATCACCGCCTGCCGGAGATGCTCGACCGCGCGGCGAACGGCGAACGTGCCACCGATACCGACATGCCCGCCATCGCCAAATTCGATGCGCTGCCAGCACGCATGAGGCGCGGGCCGAGCGCTTTCCTCACCGTGCAGGAAGGCTGCGACAAGTTCTGCACCTATTGCGTGGTGCCCTATACCCGCGGCGCGGAAATCTCTCGGCCCTTTGCGCACCTGATTGCCGAGGCGCAAAAGCTGGTCGAAACCGGCGCTTGCGAGATCACGCTGCTCGGCCAGAATGTCAATGCGTGGACGGGGGAGGATGACAAGGGCAGGGCGGCGGGGCTGGCTGGCCTGATCCACGCGCTCGCCCGGATCGATGGGCTGGAGCGGATCCGCTACACAACCAGCCACCCCAATGACATGGACGAAGCGCTGATCGCCGCGCATGGCGAGGTGGCGAAGCTCATGCCCTATCTGCACTTGCCTGTGCAAAGCGGCAGTGACCGGGTATTGCGGACGATGAACCGTCAGCACACGGCGGAAAGCTATCTGCGCCTGCTTGAGCAATTCCGCGCGGTGCGCCCCGATATCGCCCTGTCCGGCGATTTCATCGTCGGCTTCCCCGGCGAGACCGAGGCCGAGTTTGAAGACACGCTGCGGATCGTCGACCAAGTCCGCTACGCCCACGCCTTCAGCTTCAAATACTCCCCGCGCCCCGGCACGCCCGCCGCGACGATGGACGGCCAGATCGCAGCAGAGGTGATGGACGAGCGCCTGCAACGCTTGCAAGCGCGCATCGCCGAGCACCAGTTCGCGTTCAACAAGGCCAGCGTCGGCAAGACCTGCCAAGTGCTGGTCGAACGCACCGGGCGCAACCCCGGCCAATGGCTCGGAAAGTCGCCCTGGCTTCAATCCGTGTGGTTTGAAGGTGACTATGCGATCGGCGATCTGGTGGAGGTGACCTTGGCCGAAGCTGGGCCGAATTCGATTATGGGCGAGATATCTCCCCGATAAAGTCTCTCCCCGTTGCGCAGGATTGGGGAAGGACAGTCGGCCTATCGCTCATCTGCCCGCTCGGCCGCCACCGCCGCGCGGGCGATGTCGTTGTAGACCCGGCGCGGCTTGGCATTGCGCGACGCGTCGTAGAGCTCGCGCACCAGCGCCTCGTCGAAGGCGGTCAGCTCGGCGGGCGGCTCAGGGTCATCAAACAGCGTCAGGATGGTCGGCGCGGGCGGCACCCCATCGGGCGCGCCAGTGTCGATTAACGTCCGCATCGTCGCATGATCGGCCAGTTGCCCTAGTGTGAAACCCTCTGCTGCATCGCGCGCGATCAGCACGGCGGCTCCTGTAATTTCGGTCGTAACCAGAGGATCGGTGCGGCTGATGGGCTGCGGGTCGATCAATGATGTTTCGCCGAGCTGGATCGGCTGCCCGTAAGAATCGCGCACCGCAACCTTGTTCCACGCCCGCACCGGCCCGTTCTCCGCCAGCACCCTGTCGCGTTGATAACTGGCAAGGTGCGCAAGCTGCGGGGCGTTCGCGGTCAGCCAACCTGTCGCCGGTCCCGCCGCCGGGGACATGAAAGCGACGCGAACTGTCGGAACGCAACCGGGCTTGGGATCGGCGCCGACACCCAGAACCCGTGCGTTCTCACGGATGCGTTCGGCAATCACGGTGGCGTCATCCGGCGCGAGTCCGAGCACCTGCACGCAAACGGGATAGGCAAATTTCGCAAGCGGCTGGTTGATGTGCGGCGGGCGGATCACTTCGCGGGTGAAATCGCGCAGTTCCCTGTGCCGCTCCGCCTCGGTTGGCGGCGGGGTGACGATGATGTTCGGCTCGGTTGTTTGCGGAGCACCGCCGGACGCGTCCTGTCCCGCAGCCGGACTGGTGGCTGCGATCACCATCAGCAGGCAGAGGCTTGCGCGCATGGGAGACGGCCTTTCAGTGTCTTAACTGCATCAAGTTACCACAATGCTTCTCATCATGTGAAGCATCCGTGACTTTCCACCGCCATCTCACCGCACCCAGCTTGCTTTGCGCCTGCCTCGGCTTACCTTCCCGACTCATGGACGAGGGATTGTCCCTCGGCCTCAGCCAAAGGAACCTATGGGCCGACGACCCTCCCGTGCCGGACACCCGGCTCTTTCGCCCGATCCGCGCGATATTGCCGCTCCCCGGCGCGCCCGCGTTGATCTGACCTTTGAAAACCAGTCGTTGCTCGGCCCGTTGTTCGGCCAGTTCGATGCCAATCTGGTGCAGGT
>JAKFWB010000396.1 GCA_021732945.1 Porphyrobacter sp. | reverse complement strand
CGTAGAGGCCTTCCTTCATGTGCAGCGTGACGTTGGAGCCCATCGGCACGCGGGTCATGCTTTCGACCCCGCTGGCAATCACCACGTCCTGCGTGCCGCTCATCACCGCTTGGGCTGCGAACTGGATCGCCTGTTGCGAAGAACCGCACTGGCGATCAATCGTCACCGCCGGGGTCGATTGCGGCAGCAGCTTCGAGGCGAGCACGCCCATGCGGCCGACCTGCATCGCCTGTTCACCCGCCTGCGAAACGCAGCCGGTCACCACATCGTCGATCGCCTTGGGATCGATCCCGCTGCGCGCCACAATGGCATCGAGCGATTGCGCGAGCAGATCAACCGGGTGCACTCCGGCCAGACGCCCGCCCCGCTTGCCACCGGCGGTGCGGACGGCTTCGACGATGTAAGCTGTGGTCATGAAGCTCTCTCCTGAAATCCAGTTCTTATGGGCGCGCGGGGCAATCAGTTGCTGATCGCCACTTGCCTATGGCAACCCGCCTATTGAAGCGCGCAAAGCAAATCAAGCGGGCAAAATGATGGCAGGGTGGCCGGTCGGGCGCTTGCCTTGGCGCGGGCGCAGTGGCAGGCACGGGCGCGGAGTGGCGATGAAGACCCTGTTCGAACTCAACCCTGCCCTTGATCGCGAAGCTCTGGCGGCGCGCTTTGCCGCCACGGGCCGGGTGCAAATCCGTGACGTGCTGACAGCCGATAGCGCGCGCGAACTGCTGACCGTGCTGGCGCGGGCTACGGCGTGGGGCATGGCGGTGGGCGCGGGGCCAGAAAAGCCGCGCAGCTTTACCGCCGCTGAAACCCGCTCGCCGCAAGGGCAGCAAGCCCTTTCAGAGGCCGCCCGCCGCGCTGAGGAACACAGTGCGCACGGCGAATATGGCTTTCGCTTTGCCCATTATCCGATCCTGACCGCCGTACAGGAAGGTTGGGATCCGGGCGGGCCGCATGAGGTGCTGCTTGAACATATCAATGCGCCCGCCTTCATGGATCTGGCGCGCGCTGTGACCGGGCTCGATCTGTACAAGGCCGACGGACAGGCGACGCTGTTCGCACCCACCCACTATCTTGGCCACCACATCGACAGCCACGTCGCTGAAGGGTGGGAGGTTGCCTATGTGCTCAACCTCTCGCGTGAGGATTGGCATCCGGATTGGGGCGGCTATCTGCTGTTCCTTGATGAGGAGGGCGACGTGGTCGAAGGCTTCCGCCCGCGTTTCAACGCCCTGAACCTGTTCCGGGTGCCGACCCCTCACCTTGTCAGCTATGTCCCACCATTTGCCCCGGTGGGTCGGATGGCGGTGACCGGCTGGCTGCGCAGCAAATGAATTCACCCGCGCCATCCGCCAATGCCGCAGCCGCACTGCTCAAAGTGCGTATGGCGCTGCATTCGGGCGATCTGGCGAATGCGCGCGCTCAGGCCGAGGCTGCGCGGCGGGCATTCCCCGGCGACGCGCCACTGGCCGATGTGGCGGGCGATCTGGCGATGAAGACGGGCGATCCGCGCAGCGCGGAAGCCCATTTCGCCGCCGCTTGCGCAGTTGCGCCGCAGGTCGCCGAATATGCCGTCAACCACGCCATCGCGCTGCAACAGCTTGACCGGCACGGCGAGGCGATCGCCGTGCTCGCCCGCCACGAAGCCAGCGGCCGCAAGGATGCGCGCCATGCGAGCGTGCGCGCCATGTCGGAACGCGCGCTCGGCCACCCGGCGGCGTCGGCGCGTTGGTATGATATCGCGCTGGCGCTGGAACCCTCCCGCCCGCGCGCGCTGAACGGCCGGGCGCGGCTCGCGCTGGAACGCGGTGAAGCTGATGCGCTCGCGCGGTTTGACCGGGCGCTCGCCGTCAGTCCCGGCGATGCCGACCTGTGGCTCGGCAAGGCACAGGCGCTCGAGGTGGCCGGCGATACGGCAGGAGCACGAACAATTGCCGAGCAGATTGCGGCGCAGGCTCCGGGCTATCTGGCAGGCCTCACCTTCCTCGCCGGATTGCGGCTGGCGGCGGGCGAGGCCGATTTCACCGCGCCCTTCCGCGAAGCCGCCGCGCGCGCGCCGCAGGATGCCACTATCGCCGCCGCCCATATCGAGACGCTGGCGGGGCTCGACTATGCTGCCGAGGCTGCCGAGATCGCCGCCGCAGCACGCCGCCGCTTCCCGAACGAGGCGCATTTCGCGCTGCTTGAGGCGATCCACGCAGGCTCCGCCGGAGACGACGCCCGCGCAGGAGATATCTTCGCGGGCCTCGCCGATAATAGCCCACTGCGTTACCTGCACGAGGCACGCCATGCCTTGCGCGGACGCGATCCCGAGGCCGTAGAGATGCTGCTGGCGCGGGTGCTGGCTGCCGATCCGTGGAACATCTCCGCCTGGGCGCTGCGCGGGATGGCGTGGCGGCTGGCGGGTGATGCGCGTGCCGATTGGCTGCACGGCCAACCCGGCCTCGTTCAGTTTTGCCCGTTGGCGGGTCGCGAAGGCTTGATCGGTGATGCGATTGCAGCGCTGCGGCGGCTCCATGCAGGCTCCGCCATGCCGCTCGGCCAGTCCTTGCGCGGCGGAACCCAGACGCGCGGCATTCTGTTCCACCGCATCGAGCCGGAGCTGGCAGAGCTGCATCAGGCGATCCGCGCCACGCTGGAAACCTACCGCGACGCGCTTCCCCCGCTTGACGACACCCACCCCCTGCTACGTAATCGCGAAACGCCTTGGCAGCTGCTCGGATCGTGGTCGGCGCGGCTGACCGGCGGCGAGAGCGGCGCGGGCGATTACCACACCGCGCATATCCATCCGCAGGGGATCATTTCCTCAGCGCTCTATCTGGTCGTTCCGGATGCCGCCGCAGATACCGAGGCGCGGCGCGGCTGGCTCGAAGTCGGCCGCCCGCCGCCCGATCTGCGGCTCGATCTTGAACCCTTGCGGGTGATACAGCCGAGGGAGGCGCATCTCGCCCTGTTCCCCTCGACACTGTATCATGGCACCACCCCGTTTGGCGCAGCGAACAGCGGCGCGGCGGAGCGCATGACCGTGGCCTTCGATGTGGTCACCAGCAACGAAGGACAGGCATGAGCGACGCTGCGGCATGGAGCGAGTTCTGGGCGGCCAACGCCGGAACCGCCCAAGGAGGCTGCCTGCCGCAGCGTTGGGCTGCAATCGAATAGGCGCAGCGCGTGGCATGGGTTTGTGGCGGAGCTTGCCAACGGAGTTGCGGTGCTCGATCTTGCCACTGGCGATGGGCGCGTGCTCGGCTGGATGCGTGCGGAGCGCAGTGATCTGATATTTGGAGGGCATCTACCTTGCCCCCGCCCTGCCCGCTCCGCCCGCTGGCACCACGACCCGCGGCGGGATCGCGATGGAGAGCTTGCCGTTTGACGATGGCGCGTTCGGCGCCGCGGTCAGCCAGTTCGGCTTTGAATATGGCGACATCCCAAAAGTGGCAGGCGAAATCACGCGCGTGCTCACGCCGGGCGGATGCGTCGGCCTGATGGTGCATCGCGGCGACGGGCCGATCCTCGAACACAATCTGGCACGGCGTGCCGCGATCAACTGGGTGATGGGCGAACAGCAGATTGGCGGCATCCTGCGGCAGGCGCTGGATGCCCCCAATGGCGGGCCGGACGTCGCCGCTCAGGTCGCAGGTGCCATCGGGATGCTCGGTGCGCGCCGGTTTGGCGAGGATAGCCCGGGCTGGGAAATCCCAGAGGCGCTGCGCCGGGCCCTGCTGCTCGGGGCAGGAGTGGGGCGGGAATCGATCCTGGCAACCATTACCGAGATCGAAACACGCGCCGCCAATGAAATCGGGCGGATCAACTCGCTCGAACGCGCCTGTGCGACGGCTGATCAGCGCGATGTCCTGATCGGCGCTTTCGCTGCGCAGGGCCTGACATTGCGCTCCAACGGCGATGTTTGCGAGCCGTCAGGCCGCGCCTTCGCCGCGTTCCTCACCTTCGCCTGAACCAGCCGCAGGTTTCCGCGTTGTCGCGGCGGGCTGCTTGCGGTCTGCGCGCACGCCCTTGCGCGCCATAGAAAAAGGGCGGCGGACCGAAGTCCACCGCCCCTTTGCAAGCAATGATCGCGACGTTCTTAGAACGAGAACGCGATCGAAGCGAAGAAGTCGCGACCCAGCACGTCGTAGGTGCTCGGGTAAGTGTTGGCCTGCTCTTGGTTATCACCCAGCAGCAGGCTGTTCGGACGGTTCGACACGAAGATACCATCGAAGGTCGGGGTGCCCGGCAGCGTGTCGAACAGGTTGTTGACGCCGAACGAGAACGTCACGTTTTCGCTGGCTTCAAACGACAGTGACAGGTCGATCAGATCGTACGCATTGATGCGTTCGACACCGTTAAGCGGCTCGCCAAAGCGCGGGCTATCCGGATCTTGGACAGTGCCATTGTAATCGACCGCATCATCGGCATC
>JAKFWB010000191.1 GCA_021732945.1 Porphyrobacter sp. | reverse complement strand
CTGCCAGCGGCCATGCGCGTCGGCGAGCTGGGTGAGGCCGAGCGCGCCGATGCCAGGGCGGCCATCACCGATCAGTATTGGGGCGCGGTAAAGGTGCAATTCGTCGACCAGATCAGCGGCGAGGAAAGCCGCGGCGGTTTCCGCGCCGCCTTCGACATAGAGGTACAAGACCCCATCCAAGTTGGCGATGTCCTGCGGCGCGGCGATCGCGGTGACGCCTTCGGGTGCGCTCTTCCGCGTCAGCACTACCCGCTGCGGCGAGCGCGCCTCCAGCCCCGGCAAGCGCACGTCGAGGCGCGGTGCATCTGCCCGCCATGTACTGCCGCCCACCAGAATCGCATCATGCCGGGCGCGGTGGGCGTGGACATGCGCGCGCGCGGCATCTCCTGTGATCCACTGGCTGGCCCCGTCTGCCAGCGCGATGCAGCCGTCGAGCGACATTGCCAGCTTCAGCGTCACCCATGGGCGGGTCGCGCGTTGGCGGGTCAGGAACCCGGCAAGGCTGGCGGCCGAGGCCGGATCATCTAGCAGCCGCACAGGGACGCCCGCCGCCTCGATCCGGGCGATTCCTTGTCCGGCGGTTCGCGGATCGGTATCGCGCTGGCCGATCACCACCCGTTCGGGCCGTGCCGCAATGATGAGATCGGCGCAGGCCGCGCCGCGCGGCGATGGGTGTGCGCAGGGCTCCAGCGTAACGTACAGGGTGGCTTCGGCCAGCAGGGCGGGGTCAAGCCCGGCAAGGGCTTGAGCCTCGGCATGCGGCCGGCCGCCTGCGCAGGTCCAGCCGCGCGCTACCACTCGCCTTTGATGCACCACCAAGGCGGCCACGCCGGGATTGGGGCGGGACAGCGGGCGTGCGCGCTGAGCAAGCCGCGCGGCGGCGGCCATCCAGTCGTGATCGGTCCGGATCAGGCTTGCCGCTATTGGCCGGTGCCTTCAGCCGCGCGCCTTGCCAGTTCCTCGCGGCGTTTGGCTTGTTCAGCCTCTTCGGCCGCGCGTTCGGCTGCGGCCTTGCGCTCGATTTCCTCGACATCCATCCCTGCGGCCGCGCCCAATGCCTTGTACATGTCGCGCTTGCGCGCCGCGATCCGCTCAAGCTCGGCTGCGCGCAGATCCTTGACTTCCTGATTGGCGATGTTCTCTGCCAGTATCTCGGCATCGGTGCGGGCCGGATCAAGTGTGGTGATATAGGTGATCTCGGGACGCTCTGGCTCACCATAGACGGTGCTGCCCATCGCCCAATAGAGCATGGCAGCGACGGGCAAGATCGACAGCGCCAGAATCGGCCAGCGATAGGGGGTAGGCCGCCGGATTTCATTCCAGAAATCGGAGATGCCGCCAGCCGGATTGAAGCGCGATTTCGAAAGCATGGCGACAATATAGGACGATAGCGCCCCGATGGCAAAGGCTTCGCAGTTACCCGAAGGCGACGTAGAGCCCGCGCCCATGGTCCTTCAGCCAGCGGTCAGCCAAGGCAATGTCGCCCTCGAAGATGCGGGCAAGCAATGCGTGAAACGACGGGCTGTGATCGAAGTGGACCAGATGCGCGACCTCGTGCGCCACGACTGAGCGGCGGACATGGTCGGGCGCTTGCACCAGCCGCCAGTTGATGCGGATGCGGCTCTGGTCAGAACATGATCCCCAGCGGCGCTGTGCGCGGGTGAGGCCAATCGGCACCGGATCGAGTTTAGCCGCCGCGCAGTATTCGCGCATGTCAGCTTCGGCGAGCCGCAATGCCTCGGCCTCCAGCCACCGGCGCAAGCGGGTTTCGATGCCGGATTGCGGGCCACCAATGCGCAGTTCTGTCCCAATAATCGCCGGGCTGCGCGGTGCGGTCGCCTCCCACGCCAGCTGGAGTTCTTGACCGCGGTAGCGCAGCGAGCCCCCCGGTTCGGGCGCGGCGCGGCGCGGCAGTTTGGCCAATTGCCCCGCCAGCCATTCGGTGCGGGCATGGGCAAAGGCAATCGCCTCGCGCGCTTCGGCCCATGCGGGCAGAGTGATCCGCACCTCGGTGCCATCAGGGGCGAGGCGCAAGGTCATCCGCCGCGCATTGTGCAACCGCTTGAGCACAATCGGCACAGCCCTTCCGCCGAGATCGATTTCTGGCTCGAGCGGGGCGCGGCGAATCCAGTCGATCACGCTTCGTCCTTTGTCGGCGCGAGCGCTGTTCGGTCGGGACGGGGTGAGGGCCATTCGACGATGTGGTGTTCCAACGGCCCGGCGTCCACTTCGCTTACCACCCGCCCGATGATTGAAACGCCAGCGCGGCGCACCGTCTCCCGGTTTCCGCTGATAAGGTAATGCCAGCCCGGCAGTGGGCGATCATCAGCGCGCAGGCGATAGGCGCAGGTTGAGGGCAGCCAGCTGACCTGTTCGACAATCCGCAGCGTCAGGCGCAGGCAGTCGGGCACGAAGGCCTTGCGGTTGCGATAGTCGCTGCATTGCGCGGTGCCGGTATCGAGCAGGCGGCAGGCGATATTGGTATCGAGGATTTCCCCGGTATCGGCATCCTCGATCTTGTGCAGGCAGCACCGCCCGCACCCGTCGCACAAGGCCTCCCATTCGGGCCGGTTGAGCTCGCCCAGCGGCAGCTCCCAGAACCGCTCTCTCAGCTCACCCATCGGTCCAGTTCCGCCGCCACAGCTTCGCCGCCCTGATCAACCGGAAGCGTCGCCAGCGGCTCGCCTTCGGGGCCAAACAGGTAAATGATATTGGAATGATCGACCAAATAGCCGCCACCGTCCACGGCAGCGCCCTTGGCGTAGAACACCTTGAACGCGCTGGCGGCGGCCGCAATCTGTTCCGGGGTTCCGGTGAGGCCGATGATGTCGGGCGAGAAGGCCGCAGCAAATTCGCCCACCACCTTGGCCGTATCGCGTTCGGGGTCGATGGTGATGAAAATCGGCTGGATCTTTGCCGCCTTGCCCGGATCCATGGTCTTCAGCACTTTCAACCCCTGCGCCACGCGCTGCATGTCCGTCGGGCAGACATCGGGGCAGAAGGCATAGCCGAAATAGACCACGCGATACTTGCCCGCAAAGTCATCCCATTTGACCGTCCGCCCGTCGCTGGCGGTCAATTCGAAATCCCCTCCGATGGTGGACCCTGCCAGCGGTGGCTGCGCCGACGGCGTGCATCCTGCGAGTGCCAGCGCTGCGGCCATCAGGACGGAAAGGGCAGCAGAAGGCTTGTTGATCGGGTTCATGGTCTGCTAATCGGTTCGGGTTGAAAGGCGCAGGCTTGCCCTGCCCACCGATCCACACCAGATGTGCGGATGATGCACAAGGTGTGTGACAGGTAATGCGAAAGGATCAAACCGTGGCGGCCTCTGTTTTGCGCAAGTTAGGCTCTCGGCGGGCGATTGCCAGTGCTATCCTGCCCGTGCTTGCCGCAGTATTGGCGGTTCCAACGGCTGCGCAGTTCCAGTCGGATGGCTACAAGTTCCTCGAGGCGGTGAAGGATCGCGAAGGCGACGAGGTGACCGAGTTGCTCAGTCAGCCGGGCACGCAATTGGTCAACACCCGCGATATCACTTCGGGCGACACCGGGCTGCATATTGTCGTGGCGCGCAGCGATGCCTTGTGGATCCGGTTTCTGCTGCAACGCGGCGCCGATCCGAACATCCGCAACAAGAAGGGGCTGAGCCCGCTGCAATTGGCCACCGCGATGGGATTTGCAGAAGGGGTCGAGGCGCTGATCAAGGGCGGGGCAAGCGTCAATGTCTCTGATCAGACCGGCGAAACGCCGCTGATTGCCGCAGTCCATTCGCGCAATGTGGCGATGGTGCGTCTGCTGCTGGAAAAGGGCGCAGACCCGGATCACAATGACAATTCCGGCCGATCGGCTCGCAACTACATGGAGCTGATGAGCGGCAACTCGCTCATGAAGCAGGAATTCGACAATGCCGATGCCAAGCGCGCCGCCACGGGAACCAAGCGCGATTACGGGCCTTCCTTCTGACATGACCGATTTTTCCGACCTGACTCTCGACGAGCTGCGCGTGGCGCTCGCTCCGGATATAGCCGCTTCTGCGATTTTTGATGGCTGGAACGAAACCGCGCTGGTCGCCGCCGCCGAAATGGCGGGCTGCGATGTTGACGTGGCGCGGCTCGCCTTTCCGGGCAGCAAGCCGATGGACATGATCGCGGCATGGATCGCCAGCGTGGATCAGGCGATGGAAGCTGAATGGCCGGCCGAACGGCTCGCGACGCTCAAGATTCGTGAACGTATCCGCACCTTGGTTGCCTTTCGGCTGGATGCGGTTGCCCATATTGATGAGGCTGTGCGCCGTGCGCTGGCCGTGATGGCCCAGCCGCAGAATGCGCGCCGCGCTCTGAAGATGGGCTGGCATTCGGCGGACATCATGTGGCGGCTCGCAGGCGATACGGCGACCGATTACAATCACTACACCAAGCGCGC
>JAKFWB010000070.1 GCA_021732945.1 Porphyrobacter sp. | reverse complement strand
ACACGGGCCCGTACATTGTGTTCTTCGACTTCGATAAGTCGGACATCACTGCAGAAGCGGCGACCATCCTTAACAACGCGGTCACCGCCTACGCCAATTGCGGCGCAGCGAGCGTGATGCTGGCCGGTCACACTGACCGCGCTGGTAGCGTGAAGTATAACGTCGCTCTTGCTGAGCGTCGCAACACTTCGGTGCGCAACTATCTGACGGGTCGGGGTATCCCGGGCGGCAAGATTGCGGCCGAAGGCTTCGGCGAATCGCAGCCGCGCGTCCCGACTGCGGACGGCGTACGCGAAGCGCAGAACCGCCGCGTGCAAGTGTCTTACGGCCCGGGCTCGGGCAGGTAATTCACTGTTCCTAACGAACACGAAAAGGGGCTGGAGAGATCCGGCCCCTTTTTTGTTGCTTGCGTTCGAGCGAATTGGGTCTGGAATTTGAGAGCGGTCCTCTGAGCTCGGCTTGATGTGCGCAGCTCAGCGTGGGCGCTTAACTCCTCTGCCGAGACGGCAATAAGCACATCAACCACGAACTTCGCGAGCTTCAGATACCCAGGCCTATTGACCACTGCGGCAGGTCTTTGCGCCCATCTCAACCTAGCAAGAGCGAGAGGACCCAGCCCCCCGTCCACCTCTAGGGTCAGGCCCTATGAACCGCACCTTCAGGGTTTGAGTCAAAAGGGCCCAGCGCGAAGAAGCGGAGTGTTGGGATATGTCGATATTTCCAACCGAGCTGACGCGGCGATGGGCCCTTTTGGCCAAATGCCTTCGAGGCTGCGGTTGATAGGTCCTAACCCTAGCATCTACGGCGCGCATCGCTACGCTGCGCAGGAGCTCAAGCCGCACTCACTCGCCCGCAGCGGCGCGGGCGCGCTCCGCGATGGTCGCCTCGGCCTTGGGCAAGGCTCGATAAGCGTAGATCAGCAGCGCAAGCGAGATTGGGGCAACGCCAATCAGCGACAGCACTCCGATCCGCAGGCTCCCGCTCAGTTCAGAAATCTGCCCGACCATGTAAGGCCCGAGGCCGAGCCCGACCAGCGTCGTCGCGAGGAAGAACGAGGCCGTCGCCGTGCCGCGCATTCGCGGCAATACCAGATCCTGTGTGGTTGCCGCCGCAGCGCCAAGTGCCGCCGCTGCGAACATCGTGGCGAGGAAGATCATCACGTAGAACAGCGCTGCATTCTGGGTCGTGAAACCAATCCAAATCGGAATGACCGGCGCCGCGATGCCAAACATGATGACGAGGATGCGTCCCGCCGGATTGCGAACCCTCAGCCAGTCCGCCACGCGCCCGCCTAGGATCACCCCCACAAAGCCTGCCAGCGCGCCGCTCCCTCCGAGCACGAAAGCAAGCTCCGCCTTCGGAAGCTTCAGCACCGTCTCGGCATAGGGTGCCGACCAGAACGCCAGCGCATAGGCGCCGAGCGACACGAGGCCATATCCCAGCGCCGTGCAGAGAAAGGCGGGCGTTCCCCAGATCAGCGCAAAGGTCGCCGGATCATGGCGCCGCAGCGTCGCAGCCCAGGAGAACACGGCGTAATAGCCGAAGGCAATCGAAGACCACTGCGGGAAGTTGCCGGTTAGCTCCGTCATCCCCACGGCCAGTCCGATCATAGCCGCTGCCATGATCAGATTGACGATCAGCGCCATCGATCCGCGCTGCAGCGCGTGCCACAGCGTGAAGGGCGGCAACAGCATCGACAGGTCGACAAAGAAATCAGCGAGCGGATGGCGTGCGTCCGGGCTGGGAGCGGCCGGGCGGGCGGGCTCGCGCAGCGAGGCGACCCAGAACGCCAGCAGCACCCCCGGCAGGCCCACTGCAAGAAACGCCGCTTGCCAGCCGACCAGCCCGATCACGCCGCCGCCCGGATAGGCCGCATCCCAGACCTGCGAGATCTTTGCCCCGATTAGCAGCGACACCCCAGACCCCAGATAGAGCCCCGAGGAATAGACCGCCAAGGCGGTGGCGCGCTGGCGGGACGGGAAATAGTCCGAAATCAGCGAGTAGGCCGTGGGGCTCGCCGTGGCCTCACCCACGCCCACGCCCATGCGGGCAAGCGACAGTGAGACATAGTTGCGCGCCAGCCCAGACACCGCGGTCATGGTCGACCACAGCACCAACCCGATCGTCAGCAGGCGAACCCGGTTCCAGCGGTCCGCCAACCGCCCTAACGGCACACCGAACAAGGCATAGAACACCGCGAATGCGGCTCCCCCGAGAAATCCCAGCTGGCCATCGGTCAGGCTAAGGTCACGCTTGATATCAACTGCAAGGATCGAGAGGATCTGCCGGTCGATGAAATTGAGAATGTAGACCAGCACCAGCACGCCGAGGACGTACCAGCTATAGGCGGTTGCGGGCTTCTCGCTGCTATCCGCCACCGCCATCGGTTCGCTGCTCAATGCTGATCCCCTATCCCGAATGCTCTGATTATCGACCGGCGCGGGTTCCGATCAGGCGTTGTAGCCGGTGCTATCGACAATCCCCGCTTCGGCAAAACCCTTTTTCCGCAAGCGGCAGGAATCGCACAGCCCGCAGGCCAACCCTTCGGCCGTGGGATCGTAGCATGACCAGCTCCATGCCGGGTCAAGCCCAAGGCGTGCGCATTCACGGGCGATGTCGGCCTTGGTCATGTGCTGGAGCGGCGCATGGATTGTAAAGGGTGCGCCTTCCACACCTGCCTTGGTGCCTAACCGTGCGGTTTCGGCAAAGCTGGCAATGAATTCCGGACGGCAATCCGGGTAGCCGGAATAATCCAGCGCATTCACCCCGATGAACACATCACGCGCCCCAGCAGCTTCAGCGCAGGCCGTGGTAAGCGCAAGAAACACAAGGTTTCGCGCCGGAACATAAGTCACCGGGATATCATCGGAAACGCCGCTCTTTGGGACATCGATTGCGTCGGTCAGCGCAGACCCACCGAACGCCCTGAGGTCAAGCGCGATCCGCGTGTGCCGCGCTAGGCCGAGCCGTGCAGCGATACGATCTGCCGATTCCAGTTCAAGTCGATGCCGCTGACCATAGTCCACCGTAAGCGCATGCACCGCAAAGCCGCGCTCCTGCGCCAGCGATGCGGTGACCATTGAATCCAGCCCGCCTGACAGCAGCACAACCGCAACCGGCGGCGAGACCTCTTGGAAAGAACCAGTCATCGCGCGGCCCTATCACGGGGCGCACGAAACACAATCCACGTGGATCAGCAGCTGCCGGTTCGGCGGGCTTCGGCCACCAGCTGGAACGGTGTCCCATCGTGGATGCCCTGGCTTTCAAGCTGAACCAGCGCGGGTGTTTCGCGCCGGACGCTCGTTCGGCCATAGCCATTGCCCTGACAGGTATATTGCACTGTCACGCGCGCTGCGCCATCTTCCACCACGAACCGGTTGCAACCAGCATCACGGTGTTTCAGCTGGATCAGCTCCGCTCCGGACTTGATGCAAATCTTACGGTCGGGGACACCGCCGCGCTGCTTGATCGTCCATTCGCCCTTGCTCAGCGTCTCAAGCATGGCGAGGCCATTGCCTTGCGCCACGACGGGCACCGACATCCACAGGGCTGCGCCTGCGGCCAGGCCGCCAAGCGCCAGTTTCTGCGTCAAGCTGATCATCATCTGGTCCATGTTGGGCATGTTGCCTGAATTCGGCCTGTCCGGGTTGTATATTTTGGCGCTTTGCCTCGGAGAGCGCGAATATTTTCGACGAACCGTCAAATTGCCAGTGCAAACGTACGTGAGCAAAACGCACAATCGACTGCAATGATCCCGTCATCGCCCCGCATGGCGATTTGTTCCTCGGGCGGGAAGCGCGCGATGATCGTGGCGTAGTGATCAGCCGAGCAACGGCATCCGCGCGATAGCACCGCGCCGGTCTGGACCCGCACCTCGTCCTCTTCGTGAAACAACCGCCACGCGATCGCTTCGAGCGATAGGTCGGGATCCAGCAGCTCTTCGTGGCTGATCGTCCCGGCCAGCACCGCGACATGCTCCCAATCGGGATGATCCAGGCGCACGTGCAGCCGCTCGCGCCCTTCTTCACCATCGGGGAAATGCTGAACCAGCAACCCGCCTGCCGATCGACCGTTCGTACCGACACGGCTGGCCACGCGGATCAAGGTCGGGATCTGTTCGGACTGGCTGAAATAGCTCTCGCAAGCCTCAGCCAGACTATCGCCTTCAAGCGGAACGATCCCCTGATAGCGCTGTTTGCCTTCGGTTTCGAAGGTGATCCCCAGATAGCCATCGCCAAACAAGGCTGACAGCGACGGATTGGCTCCCAGCCCTGCCAACCGTTTTCCATCGAAATCTGCGTAGCCGCGCACGGCGCCGGCGCGGTAATCGCACACCAGCAGGCGCACAATCCCGCCATTGGTTTGCGCCTGCATCGTCATCTGAGCCGCCTCGCCCGTGAGCAATCCGCCCATCAGCGTGCCAAGCACC
>JAKFWB010000468.1 GCA_021732945.1 Porphyrobacter sp. | reverse complement strand
GACGCACAGCTTTGCGCCAGGCTTCGTCGCCAAGAACTTCGAGCTCCGCCACGGTCAGACCAAGGGCGAGGATCGCGGGGCGACGGTGCGGCGCTGGGCGCGGTTGACCGAGCCGCATGATCTTGATCCGGTATCGAAGCTGGTGCTGATGGGCGACGTCATGCCGCCCGGCGCGATGCGGGCGATGCAGCGGCAAGGCCCGATCAGCTCGATCAACTGGTCATTCAACGTCCTCGATCACGAAAGCCGGTCGCCGGAGGGCTGGTATCTGGCAGAGAACGCCAGCCAACATGCGGACGCGGGCTATTCGTCCGAACGGCTGCGGATGTGGGACGCGGAGGGCAAGCAGGTGCTCGACGGGCTGCAATGTGTGGCAGTGTTTGGCTGAGCAAGTCAGCCGGGGCAGTGTTTGGGTAGCGCAGGCCGAGTCGCCGTTCATCTGCGCCGCCGCTTTCCTGAAGTTGGAGACACATGTTACACTGTCCAGGAAACGAAAACCGGGCCTTTGCAAACGTCGGCGCGAGCAGGTGGTCAGGGGGCGATCACAATGCGAAAGAGCGCACCGGGTTTAGCGCCGGGGCGGGGTGTAGGAAATGGCCGGACCGAAGCGGGTCGATCATCAATGTAGCAGTCTGCACTCAGCCTTGCCGCAGTTCTTCGACAAAATCTCCGATTACCGATTGGAGGTCCGGGTAAACTGCATTTTGTTTGAAGTGGATGACGAGCTCAGCTTCAATCTGTCCAATCGATTTAGCATCTTCGGTACTAGCGGCAGCCCAAGCGCGTCCGGGATGCAAGGTGTCCCAAGGTGAGCGCTTGTTCGCGCGCGTCGTTGCAGAGTCTCCGTGTTTCCCAAGACCGTAAAGGATGTTTGTCTCACTATTCCATATTGGTCGGAAAAAATGAATGAGATAGTCCTCTGCTGCCGTTTCCCACCCGCTCTGCACCACTAGGGAGCGGAACTCGAAATCAACGAGATCAAGCGTGCTCATGGCCTTGCCAATATTCTTTCGGTGATCGCTCAGCCTGCCGCTTAGCTTCGCGCCTTGCTCGACGGGCGTGCGTGCATTGCTCAAACTTGGCGAAGCTTGGCCGACATAGATCGGTGTCTCGGTGTTACTAATAGGATGATAAGCAGGGAATGAACCTTTGTAATAGATAGCATAGACACCTGAGCCGTAGAATTTCGGAATGTTCGAAAGTGGGTGGCGATCCTGTGCCACCATCGCCAAGGCTACAAAACGGCCAACCAGTTTGGGATTGCTAGGATCGAACACCGCTGTCGGCTGAGCAATCGGATCAAGAGTGACCAACAAGGCCGTCAACTCATCGATGGCTTCCTTGATCTGCGTTTCAAGCTTTCGACGCATGGCGACCGAAAGAGACGCTTCGCTTGCATTGGAAGTAAGCTGTTCCAGACTTGCTCGAAGTGCGATGACAGATTCAGGGCCAGTGTCTCTACTGATCATGACTTCTTGGTGAGGCAGCGGGCCACACCTTCCCCGATCACACGAGCCAATTCAACCGGCACAGCGTTGCCAAGTTGACGCATGGACTCTGTCCATGAGCCATGAAGACGATAGTTATCCGGGAAGGTCTGCAAGCGAGCACTCTCTCGGACCGTGAAATACCGCACCGAGCCATCAGTCCGTAACAGCATGTTCTCTCCGCCTGGCACGCCATGCACGCCGGCCTTGAGGGTCTTTGCGGGCAAGTCCAGAGGACTGCCAGTGTGCCCGGGATAGCTTCGAGCACCTGGCTGGTAGCGGTGGTTAAAGAAGCGCTGTGCTTCAACGGGCTGGTGTTGCGGGTCAGGCAGTTCACCCATCGCATCTCGAACGGTGCGCCACGCTTCGGTCGCCGGACGCTCATTCAACTTGAGCGCGCGCGACAACAAGCGGGGAGCCGTGAGGTTGATAACCCTCGCACTGTGGCGATCACCATACTCCCGGCTCCGAAACTGATCCCAAAGCAAGGCATCGAGAGAATGAGTCGCGTTGGGGAACGACCATTCAATGCCGAGGTCTTCACGGAAACCGACGAAGACCACCCGTTCACGCCGCTGCGGAACACCGTAGTCAGCGGCGTTCAATACGCGGGAGACGACGTTATACTTGAGGCCGGTCTCGCGTCCCGACGTGTGGTGCGCTTCTAACCGTGTCAAATGTGAAAGCCACTCTTCATCAAAGCGGCGCACCATTTCTGGGTAGGTGAGTTGGTGGACGATATAGGCGAGATAGGTAGCGAAAGAAGCTCGGGTCAAGCCCTTCACATTTTCGAACACGAATGCTGGCGGCTTGGTTTCGCGAACCACGCGCACCGCCTCCCCCCACATATCGCGATGATCAGCATGTGCGCGATGTTTGCCACCAAGTGAAAATGGTTGGCACGGTGGCCCTCCACTTACGAGGTCAATCTTGCCTTCGAGCAGCCGGAAATCGACCTCGCGGACGTCACCTTCGATCGGTTCAGGCCACATTGTGACAGGATTGGCATCCTGCCGACGGTTCTCGCGGATTGTGTCGCAGCACCAACGGTCCCACTCGACCACCTTCGCCGGGAGGAAGCCAGACTGGCACAGCCCCATGCCCAAGCCACCAGCACCGGCAAAGAGTTCGACTGACTGCAACTGTGAGTTCATTTCATCAAATTATGTTCTTGTGCTGTTCCAGTCAAGCAGGCCGCCGATTTTATGAACGCGGCCCGTCGAACCACTTCAAACGTCCTCAAACTTCGGTGTCCGCCGCTCCATCTCTGCCATCACCGCTTCCACCTGATTGCGGCTGCGCATGATGCCGTGTTGCTCGATGCTCTCTTCCATCAGGATCGCATCGGTGTCGCGCTCGTGCATGTCGGCTTGCAGGCGCTTGGCGGCGCGGATC
Source organism: Porphyrobacter sp. (assembly GCA_021732945.1). Taxonomy (GTDB): domain Bacteria; phylum Pseudomonadota; class Alphaproteobacteria; order Sphingomonadales; family Sphingomonadaceae; genus Erythrobacter. Next base: position 1,550 of record JAKFWB010000468.1, on the reverse strand, counting down.
GCGTGGGGGTTTTTGAGCGCGATGGTGCGGGCGATTTCCAGCGCGCGCTCGCGGGGGTTTTCGTCGACATAGGTCGCCAGGCCAAGCACTTGCGCCTCGGCACCCGAAAACTCGCGGTTGGTATAGATCAGCTCGCGCAGCACATCATCGCGCACCAGCCCGCGCCACAGCGCATAGCCGCCCATGTCGGGCACCAGCCCCCACTTCATCTCCATGATCGCCATCCGGGTTGCGGGATGGACGATGCGAATATCCGCGCCGCTGGCGATTTGCAGGCCGCCGCCAAAGCACACCCCGTGCACCGCCGCGATCACCGGCACGGGCAGCTTGCGCCACTGCATCGCGACCTGCTGCGGGCGGTTGGCATTGCCATAGGTCCGCTCGGTCAGGCTCGGCTCGTCCTCGGGCGGCCGCCGCGCGAAATTCGACAGGTCGAGCCCGGCGCAGAACGCGCGCCCCTCGCCCGAAAGCACCACGGCGCGCAGGCCTCTCATGCGCTGGAGTGCGTGGCCAGCCTCGATAATGCGCTCAAACATCTCGGGATCGAGCGCGTTCATCTTGTCACCGCGCACGAAGCGCACTTCGGCAACCCCGTCTTCCGCCAGCTCGATGGCGACGCGATCATTGGCGGTCATGGTGGCGGTGGCGGTGGCGGACATGGCGTGCAGGATCCCTCAAGACAGTGCGAAATGCAGATCAAGATTGACCCATCATCGGTGCCAAGTCCAGCCCCGCGCCGCGCTCACCTTGGCGGGGGTGCATCGAGATAATAGCCGCCCTTGGGATGGGTGGCGATCAGGCCGGACAGGCCAAAGCTGTCCAGCTTGGCCCGCACCCGGGCGACATGCACCGCAAGGCTGTTGGTTTCCGGTTCAAACTCGATCCGCCAGACATCGGCCAGCAAGGCGCGCCGCGACATCCGTTCGCCGGGGCATTCGGCCAGCCGCCACAGCAGGGCAAATTCGCGCGGGTGCAGCCCCAGCCAGCGATCATCGACCCGGCCATCGCGGTGGAACAGATCCAGCGTGACATCGCCGGCCTCGCGGAACCGCGGGATCAGCTCCTCGCCCTCGGGGAACTGGCCCGATGACGCGGGCGCGTTCACAGAAATCCACCGGCGCGCATCGAATAGATTGCCTCAGTGGCAAAGATCAGGTGATCGATCAGCGTGATATCGAGCGCCCGGCCAATGTCCTGCAATCGCTGGGTGGCGACAATATCGCAGCGGCTGGGAGCGCAATGGCCTGATGGGTGATTGTGGGCGAGGATGATTCCCGCTGCATTCAGCCGCAGGGCTTCGCCAAACAGGCTGCGCATCCGCAGCTCAAGGGTATCCGACCCGCCCATCCCGATCGCCATCTCACCCAGGCACGCGCGGGCGGCATCCACGAAGACCACCTGGCACCGCTCGTGCAGAGCGGGCGGGGCTAGCACCACGTTGCGCAGGTGGGCGATCAGCGGTGCCGTGTGCTGATCAAACGTCGCCGTAGGGGGACGCGCTGCAATTCGCACGCTGGCTAGCATGGCGCGCCCACGCGGTAACGCGCGTT
>JAKFWB010000055.1 GCA_021732945.1 Porphyrobacter sp. | reverse complement strand
CCGGAGCGGGCCGGATGGCGCTGCGATCAACGAGGGCTTCACGGGCGACAACGATGCCGATCCCGCCAATTGGGCCAAGCTGACCGATCCCACCTTCGCCTACACCCCCGTCGTGCGCGAAGCCGATCGCAATGTGAAGGTGCCCGCGTGGCTGAATGACGTGACGCTCTATCACAATCGCGGCAATTCGCACTGGATCGGCGAAAGCAGTGTTTACGGGGACTTCTCGGGGCTGGATGATCTCGCCACTGAACACCCGCGCGTGGTGGCGGGGATGATCGACATCTTCGGCCAGTGGATCGATGATTACGGGATCGACGGCTTCCGGATCGACACCGCCAAGCATGTGAACCCGCAGTTCTGGCAGGCCTTCGTCCCCGCGACGCTAGCGCGCGCCAGGGCCAAGGGGATCGATCACTTCCACATCTTCGGCGAGATTGCTTACGAAGAACCCACCGCCACGCTCGCCGCGCAGGTGATGGCGCAAAGCGGGTTGCCCTATGCGCTCGACATGGGCTTCGCCAAGGCGGCGCAGCTTACCGCCAGCGGCAAGGCCGGGCCACGTTTGATGGCGGAGTTCCTTGGGCAGGACGCGATCTACCCCGGTGGAGCGCCCACTGCGCTGGGCCTGCCGACCTTCCTTGGCAATCACGATTTCGGGCGCTTTTCGATGTTCGTGCGCGACATGAGCGGATCGGATGATGAGGCCGAGTTGCTCGCCCGCGTGAAGCTCGGCCATGCGATGATGTTCCTGCTGCGCGGCGTGCCCACGGTCTATTACGGGGATGAGCAGGGCTTTATCTCCGACGGCAATGATCAGCTCGCGCGCGAGGACATGTTCCCCAGCAAGGTCGATTTCTACAACGACAACAATCTGATCGGCACCGACGCCGGGACCAGCCAGAGCAATTTCGATACCACCCACCCGCTCTACCGCCTGATCGCCGATCTGGCCAAGGCGCGCAGCAGCAGCCCCGCTTTGCGCCGGGGCCTCAGCGAAGTGCGGGCCTTCGAAGAAACCGCACCCGGCCTGCTGGCAGTGGAGCGCCACGATCCCGAAAGCGGACAGCGCGTGCTGACCCTGTTCAACACCAGCGCATCGGCGCTTTCGCGCAATGTCGAGGTAAGCTACCGCGCGCGCCGGGTGGCACCGCTGATGGGCTCATGTCCGGCAGAACTGGCCGCCCCCGGTTCGGTGCGGATCAACCTGCCGCCGTTCGGATTTGCTGCCTGCATTCTGGAGACTGACGACTAATGGCATCCGCCCCGTCCTGTGCCGGCTCACCCGCTGCTGCCACCGCCAGCCCGCTCGCATGGTGGCGCGGCGCGGTGATTTATCAGATCTACCCGCGCTCTTTCCGCGACACCAATGGCGATGGGATCGGCGACCTTGCCGGGATCGCCGAAGGGCTGGACTATATTGCCGATCTCGGGGTGGACGGGATCTGGATCTCGCCCTTCTTTACCTCGCCGATGAAGGATTTTGGCTACGACGTTGCCGATTACTGCGGGATTGATCCCAGCTTCGGCACGTTCGAGGATTTTGACCGGATCATCGCAAAGGCCCACGGTCTGGGCCTGAAGGTGATCATCGATCAGGTCTATTCGCACACCTCAGACGAACATGCCTGGTTTCATGAAAGCCGCAGCGATCGCGCCAATCCCAAGGCGGATTGGTATGTCTGGGCCGACCCCAAGCCCGATGGTTCGCCCCCGTCCAACTGGCAATCGGTGTTTGGCGGATCGGCGTGGCAGTGGGATGGGCCGCGCAAGCAATATTACCTGCACAATTTCCTCATCAGCCAGCCCGATCTCAACGTCCACAATGTTGCGGTGCAGGACGCGCTGCTGGATGCGGCACGGTTCTGGCTTAGCCGGGGGGTTGATGGGTTCCGCTTGGATGCGCTCAACTTCTCGATGCATGATCCGGATTTGCGCGACAATCCGCCCTCAGGCCTGCCGCTGGAACTGGTGACGCGCCCGTTCGACATGCAGGTGAAGCAATACAATCAATCGCACCCTGATATCGTCGCCTTCCTTGAACGGATCCGCCAGACCATCGATGAATTTCCCGGCCGCTTCACCGTCGCCGAAGTTGGCGGGCCAGAACCACTGGCCGAAATGAAGGCCTTCACCCAAGGCGGCAAGCGGCTGGATTCGGCCTATAATTTCGATTTCCTCTATGCCCCGCGCCTGACGGCACCATTGGTGCGCGCGTCGCTTTCGCAGTGGAGCGGAGAGGATGGCGAAGGCTGGCCATCCTGGGCGTTCTCCAATCACGACGCCCCGCGCGCAGTCACCCGCTGGACGCTCGACGGTGACATGGCGCGCGCCGCACGGCTCAATCTGCTGCTGCTGCTGGCGCTGCGCGGCAACCCGATCATCTATCAGGGTGAGGAACTGGGCCTGCCGCAGGGCCATGTCGCGTTTGAGGATCTGCAAGACCCCGAAGCCATCGCCAACTGGCCGCACACGCTTGGCCGGGACGGCGCGCGTACGCCAATGCCGTGGGCGGTGAATGCCCCGCAGGCGGGCTTTTCCAACGCCAACCGCACCTGGCTGAAGCTTGATCCGGCGCATACGGGCCTTGCCGCCGACAGGCAGGCCGCAGACCCTGTCTCAACCCTCGCCTATGCCCGCCAGTTGCTGCGCTTGCGGAGTGATTTTCCGGCTTTGCTGAGCGGTGATATCACCCTGCTGGATACGCCAGACGATGTGCTCGCCTTTGTCCGCTCCGCTGATGGCGCGGCCGTGCTGTGCGCCTTCAACCTTGGCGAAACCGCGGTGGCATGGTCGCCGCCGGCCGGGTGGAACACCGCGCGGATACTTGCCAGCGAAAGCGCGGTCGGCAATGAAGCTACCTTGCCTGCCGTGATGGCGCCGGGCAGCGGCTATTGGGCCATCGGGGGGTAATCAGCAGACCGGCATGGCCGACAATCCGAACCCCACGTCGTCCGCCTCTGGGTCCGCCTCTGGGTCCGCCTCTGGCCGCCGCAGCGCCACGCTGGAAGATATCGCGCGCGAGGCCGGGGTCTCGATCTCGACTGTCAGCCGCGCGCTGAATGATAGCCCTTCAGTCAAGCGCCGGACCAAGCAGCAAATCTGGCAGATCGCCCGCGCTCACGATTATGAATTCCGCGCCTCGATGCCAAGCGGGCCGATCGGCGCTGATGCAACGATTGCGGTGGTCGTCCCCGCCCCGCAAGCGCGGACAAGCCGGGTGGCGGATCCGTTCTTCCTCGAACTGCTGGCCGGAATTGCCGAGGCGGCGCGCGAACGCAATGCCGATCTCCTCATCAGCCACCTCTCGCCGCGCGTCAGCGGCGATCTTGATTATGCCATGGCGACCAGCCGGGCCACCGGTGTGATCTTCATCGGGCAAAGCTCGCTCCATCACGAATTCAACGCCTTGGCCGGGCGCGATAACCGGTTTGTGGTGTGGGGGGCGGAGTTTCCCGATGCGCAATATTGCGTGATCGGTTCGGACAATGTCGCCGGTGGCCGCCGGGCCACGGCACACCTCGCGCGGCTGGGGCGGCGGCGCATCCTGTTCCTCGGCGACACCGAAGCCCCCGAGGCGGAGCAGCGCTATCGTGGTTACAAGCAGGCGCTTGAGCAGGCCGGCCTGCCGCTTGATGACGAGCTGCTGCTGCCCGCCCAATTCGAAGTCCATTCAGCCGAAGCCGCCGTGCGCAGCGCCGTGGCGCGCGGCCTGCGGTTCGATTCGGTGTTCGCCGCGAGCGACCTCATCGCCATCGGTGCGATTCGGGCGCTGATGCGGTCAGGAATGCGAGTGCCCGAGGATGTCTCGGTGGTCGGCTATGACAATATCCCCGCCGCGCGGCTGGTAACCCCGCAGCTGACCACGATTGATCAGGACGCCAATCTGGCGGGCCGGATGCTGGTGTCCAAGCTGATCGACAAGGGCGATGGCCCGGCGATTTCGCAGCGGCTGGAAACCAGCCTGCTGATCCGCGAAAGCTGCGGCGGCTGAGATGGCTGACCCTGCTCCGCTCAAAAGCATCGTGATTGTCGGCGGTGGCAGCGCGGGCTGGATGACGGCGGCAGCGCTGGCCGAGGCTGTGGGGCGCGACTGCGCCATCACGCTGATCGAAAGCGAAGCGATCGGCACCGTCGGTGTCGGCGAGGCGACGATCCCGCCGATCCGCACCTTCAACAAGCGCCTCGGCATCGACGAGGCGACTTTCGTGCGCGAGACGCAAGGCAGCTTCAAGCTCGGCATCGAGTTTGTCGATTGGGGACGCAAGGATCACCGCTACTTCCACCCCTTCGGCCAATATGGCGCGGAATTCGATAGCGTTCCCTTCTATCACCACTGGATGCGCGAGAGCATCGAAGGCCGCATCAATGGCCCGATTGACGATTTTGCCATGTGCTGGGCGATGGCACGCGCGGGCAAGTTCGCCCACCCCTCGCCCG
>JAKFWB010000024.1 GCA_021732945.1 Porphyrobacter sp. | reverse complement strand
AGGTCCCCCTTTCCCCCTCTCCTCCTCGATCTTCAGATCGAGCGTCCCCGACGGGCGAAGGGGGTTCGATGCCCCTGAGCCCGTGTCAGCGCGACAGAAGAAAAAGGGAGGCTCCGGCGAATGCCGGAGCCTCCCATGGTGCTCAGTGAGCCTTGCGCGCTGTGCTGGCGAGCTCGTCAGGTCGCTGATCTGCAAGGCGGAGAACGTGGAGCGGCACTCCGGCGTCCCGAAGCTTCTGGGCGAAGTTGGCCTGAATGCCCGAGCCCTGGCAGACGATTGCCTCGACCGGCTTGAGAGCGACGATGCGGTCATTGCGGACGAACCCGGCGCTCCGGCCCTTGCTGGTGTCCAGCTTGAACTCGACGAGCTTGATCCCGCGCGAGGCCGCCCAGCAGCGTGCGATGGTGTCGCAGCCCTTGTTCTGAGCGGTCGTGACGAGGATCATGTTGGGGATGCGCTTCGCGATGTTGTCCAAGCGGGTCCAGATGATCTCGTCATCGTGCCATTGTGCTCCGCCCGAGAAGGCAACGACCGGGCCTTCGGGTGCGTATTGCTCGCGGCGGCGTTGGGCGCGTCCGGCGAGATAATCGCGCGCGTCGACCACCGAGGCGGTGAGTTTGCTCGAGACCCTGCTGCCCCGGACGGTGGAGAACGGCCGGCCGGTTTCGACCCGGTAAACTTCGGCGGCGTGATCGCGCATGCACTCGAGCGCTGCGCGGATGCCTTCGAGCGTCTGGCACAGCTGCTGTGTTTCCTCCAGCTCGGTCGCGTAGATTTCTGAAGGGTCGAAATTGCGGGCGAGCTCGCCGAGCTTCTTGGCGGCATCGTCTTCACGTCCCTCGATGCGCTTGGCGACCATGTGGAAGCTGTTGCAGAAGCCCCAGGCGAGATCGGCGGCGCACTCCTGCATCCTCGTATCGCGCAGGACATCGAACATCGTCTTCATCATCAGTTCGACGGCGGCGGCCGACATTTCCGGATCGGGCATGTCGGCATGCTCGGGCTCGGCGACGATGCTCAGCTTCGCCATTTCGCTCGTTTCGATGAACGCGGCGCTGTATTCGCCATTGTTGGCGTGGCCGAACTCATTGGCGATGTCTGCTTCGATCTGGGAAGCGCGCATCTCGGCAGCGAGGATCGCGAGGTCGGACAGGTTCGAAATCTTGGTCATAAATGCCTCCAATTGATTGAAATCGTTCCCACAACGGGAACCCCGAAAACCCATCAGTCGGGAGGCGTGCAGTCAGGGACGGCGCGCTTGTCGCGCCGCCGCCCTGCGGGCGCGGGGGAGCCGATTTTTTGCCGGGTGGCCGGCGCGCAGCGACACGGTCACCCGGCGGAAAATTGGGGGGACCGCGATCCTTGACGAGCGCCGAAGACTGATATGTTTCGGCAGGTGTTCCTGTGTGTGTGGAAGAGACGTTCCCGCCCCGAGGAAGAGAGACGAAGGCAGGGCCGGTCAGGCGCTTCAGCGCCATACCGGACCGCCCCTTCAGCCCGACGAAGGGTTAACAGCGGGAACACCTCCCATCTTGGAAGCCGTTCAGCGTGGCTGGTCGGCAGATGACGGACTGTCAGGGACGATCGCGCGGGCACCGGCGCGCATCGCCGCTCTGCGGGCGGCTCAGGCAAGCGCAGCGACAGCCTGAGCCGATCCTTGACTGGCCGGAGGATGCCGAATGCCGCGCTTTCGCGCGCATGCGCGAACTACGGCTGTAAAGCTCACGGGCGTGGGTGCCGCGTGCGCGGACCGTCAGGGCCGCGGCAGGCACACGCGGTCGGGACCGCCGAACCTGCCCGCAGGGCGGTGGCGGTGAGATGCGTCAGCGTCGTCACCCGAAGGGCCGAGACCCTTCAGGGGCTCGATGGAGCGGACCGCAGACGCGAGCCCTAGCGCAGCCAGGGCCGCGGCGCGGGGCGCGCAGTAGAGCGCGGTCCCGGCCGAAGGTCGGGAGACGTCACGCTTTGTTCCTAATGGCTCATGTTGAGGTTTGTTACGGCGACCAAATCTGCATCGCTCAATCGTCCGGAAATCTTGATCTCGGATTCCGGCCGAGCGCGAATGTGGTTTGCAATTTTCTCGATCGCGCGCTCAGATAGAACGATCGCGCCGATTGAAGTTATGTCTTCCATAACGCCGCGATTTGGCGAATGGAGCGGGTCGAGCAGCCCAATGTAGCCGTTTGGAAGCTCCTTGAATGGATCCCAGGGTTGCCACTCGGCTTCCTCGAAATCGTGTTGGATGTGCCAGTCCGTTATGAGGTCGATGTCGCACCATCCGAATGAGATCACGGTCCCATTGTCAGTTCGGAATCCGCTGATGTTTGCTGTGATGCTGAGTCTCGCTGCGTCACCATCTGCCGTTGCATCGAGCAAATACCGCATGTTTATCTTCTGTAAGTTCAGACACATGTAGATATCGGTGAGGGCCGTCGGAAAGCTGAGGCGGTAGTCATCTTCATGGGTGAACTGTGAACTGTGATGGGTATTAGGTTTCATGCTCAATCACCTTTGTGCGGTTGCGGGCTGGATAGTGCGACAGGGCGGCGGTTGGAAGGGTTCGCGTGACCGGTTTCAGGAACTGGACATTTGCGGCGATTATCTCGCAGCGCGTAAGCGCGGTGCGCGGCCAAATGCGTCAGCGATCGTCAGCCGAAGGGCCGAGACCCTTCAGGGGCTCGGTGGAGCGGACCGCAGACGCGAGCCCTAGCGCAGCCAGGGCGGCGGCGCGGGGCGCGCAGTAGAGCGCGGTCCCGGTCGATGGTCGGGAGACGTTACCCCCCTGCCTGGCTTGCCATACGAGTTGACGATCATGTTCTCATGATGTTCTACGCCGCTCATGGGAATGAAGCGTATCGACACAGTCGCCGATCTGGTTCGTCATGGGCTCAACGCGCAGATCGAATGCCTCAGATGCCGGCGTGTCGTGCTGGTCCCCGCGTCGAAGTTGCGCGATCAGTGCTTCGCCAAGTCGATTCCCATGAAGCTCGACATGGTCGCACAGCACCTGAGGTGCAGCTGCGGCTACCGCGGGGCGAAGATCGATGCCACGGGCGTAATTGTTGATCATGAACCGTGAACCGTGACTGTGAACCGGGGGTTTGCCGATCAGCTGAGGCTGTCGAGAACGTAATCCTCAAGGTCGCGCTCGATCTCGAGCAGCGTGTCGCGCGGCAGCGTAGCGAACCCCGGAGAGTTATCGCGTTCGCGTCCGTCGCTGTCGCGATCGAGCATGACGAGCGTTCGCCGCGCGCCCGAGAGTGGGTGGTCATTTTCGGTGCTCATGGTGGCAAACAGCCATGTGCAGCTCGCCCCGATGAGCGTCAGAATCCGGTCGTCGACTTCGTCAATGGTGTCCATGAGGCAATCTGCATCGCGCAGATGCAGGTAGTCGAAGGTGGGGCGTAGCAGATCGACCTGCAGCGCGGAAAAGCCACTGAATTGCCCGGCGTGGTCCGCGAAGTGATCGCGCGCATGCGGATCCCAGTAGGTCCACTCCTGGTGCGGCTTGCTCGCATCCTTGCACATGACGGGCGAGAGGGCGGCGAGAGCGCGCTGCTGGCATTCTTCGTGAGAGAGGTGCTGCCAACTGACCATGACGAGCCGGTCGCGGTAATTGGGCAATGGTCTGTTGTGCATGTCGAGATCCTTTTTCGCGTGCTTCTCAGCAGGGTAGTGACGACTGGGTGATGTATGGGATCGATTAATGCTCCGTTGTTGCCCCTGGCTCAGGCTTCGCTTTGAGAATTGCCATTTCAAGGGCGTTAAGCAGGCCGGCGTCGACGAGTGCTTTGACTTCTTCGGCTGTAAGGTCAGCGTCCGTTCCATTGATGAGGGCGATCGAAAGCTTCTTGAAGATTTCTGCGGGGACGTTCTTCGGGTCGAATGGCATTGTAGGATCCTTCTGTTGGTGTGCGTCGGGTGCGAAAGTTTCTTGATTTCGCGAGGATAACATCAGCGCCATTCGGTTGGCCACAGGACGTTGGTCGGCGCACTGGCGAACATCGGCTCGATTTGCTCGCGACGATAGCCGGCGAGGCCGCATTTGATTGGTGTGAGCTGAAATGTGAGGTCGGGACGCGTATCGGACGGCAGCTGCTGGGCAGCGCGGACAAAGGCGGTATTGAGGATGGGCGCAAGCGATGACATGGTCGTTCTCCGATAGAAGCAAAGTGAGGGGCGGCACCGCGGTGCCGCCCCTGCGGGGTCAGATGAACATCACGTTCTCGGCGATGATCTCGGTGCCGTAGCGTTCGGTGCCGTCGGCGTCTTTCCAGCGCGAGTAGTGGATGCGCCCGGTGACAGCGAGCTGGTCCCCCTTCTTCTTGTGCTCGCGGAGCGGCAGCCCCATGCCGTTGAAGACGGTGACCTTGTGGAATTCGGCGTCCTTGAGAGCGTAGCCACTCTCGGCATCCTTCTGGACCTTGCCGTCGCGGATGACG
>JAKFWB010000579.1 GCA_021732945.1 Porphyrobacter sp. | reverse complement strand
GGTGCCGTTCAAGACCCGGCTGCCGGTGGTGCCTGCGCCGAACTCCTGCATCGCCTTCTGACCCGCTTCGATCACGTCAGGATCGAAGGTCATGCCCATATAGTTATAGGTGCCGAGCAGGATCGTTTTCACGCCCGTTGCAGATCGCGCGGGTGTGCGAGAGCACTTGCTCCATCACGAGGTTGAACGGATCCTCCACCCCGGCAGCGAGCAGGGCCTCACGGGTCTGGATAATCGGATCGAACTTGGCGAGCAGGTCGACAGGCTCGGAAGCGGTCAGAGTCTCAGTCATAGCGGTCGCCATTATCAGCTATCCTGCAACTTGTGGACCGCCGCGACGAGCTGGCCCCAGTTTTCGATTTCGGCCTGCTGGTTCATCGAGATGATCACATCGAATTCGTCTTCGATCTCGGCGACGAAATCCATCACCGTCAGGCTGTCAAACTCAAGATCGCCCGCAAAGGTGGTGGCGTCTTCAACCGCAACACCTTTCTTGTTGAACGGTTCGATCAGGGTGCGAATGCGCTCTTCGACTTCGGCGGGGTTCATGGCGGATTGATGCTTTCAGCGGTTGGTTGTTTGGCGGCTCTTGCCACGGTAATACGGCTGCAAAGCGGCGGATGATGCAGCTTGTCAAGGTTTCGGCGTCGGGGCGGGGCGATTTGGGGGTGCTGCATGAGCGTGATCAAGCCTGAGGATACACCCCGCGCGCCACTCTCGCCGCAAAGCGTGCACCTGATCCGCACCGCGCAATCCAACACGCTGGCGCTGTCGCAGATGGCCGATGGCAAGGCCAATATCCTGATCGGCGCGACCTTTGTGGTGTTTTCGCTGGTGATCACTCAGGCGTTTTCAGACAGCGTGAAATGGTCGGTGATTTGCCTCGCGGTCACCGCGTTCCTTTCGGCGATTGGCGCGGTGCTGGCGATCACCCCGCCGATGCGCGCCAAAGCCGTGCCCGAAGGGCAGTTCAACGCGCTGTTCTTCAGCCATTTTTCAACCGTGTCTGAAGAGCAGTGGGCCGCTGACCTGATCGAACAACTCCGCTCGGATGAGGCCTTGTACCGGGTGATGCTGCGCGATCTGTACCAGAACGGACAAGTGCTGCACCGGCGAAAGTACCGGCTGCTGGCGCTGGCCTATCACATCTTTCTGGGCGGATTGGCGCTGACGCTGGTTGTCTTTCTGATCGAGAATCTCTTCTAGCTCGGCAGAAGGTCGCGCACCGCATTCATGAACGGACTGATCGACACCGGCTTCGACAGATATCCTGCCGCGCCCGCCGCGCGAATCCGTTCTTCATCGCCCTTGGCCGCAAAGGCGGTAACGGCCAGCACCGGGATCAGCGCCAGCAGATGATCAGCCTTGGCCGCCTCGATCAGATCGACGCCGGAGATACCGCCCAACTGGATATCCATGATGATCAGATCGGGTGAAGTGGCGCGGGCGGTTTCCAGCACCAGATGGCCATCGGCCACCGGTTCCACCTCAAAACCATTGGCGCGCAGCACATCGCAGAACAATTTCCGGTTGAGGTCATTATCCTCGACAACCATGATCCGCTTTGTCACTGCTCGCCCCGCATTCGACCGCCTTACGATTAACCCCAGCCAAAGGACAGGACAATCCCGCTTCGTTCAAAGCCAGACCCGGTGAACCCGCAGACGCTCGCGCTGGCCGCGCTTGGCTGGGTGCTGCAAGGCGAGGATCGCGCCGCGCGCTACCTTGAACTGACCGGACTTGATCCCGATAGTCTGCGGGCCGGGCTGGGTGATCCGCTGATCCTTGCCTCTGCGCTCGAATTTCTTGCCAACCACGAACCCGATCTGATCCGCGCCGCCGAGGCACTGGCTGTCACGCCAGAGGAACTTGTCGCCGCCAAGGACGCTTTGACAGCATGACCCGCCCTCTGATCATCTCCGATTGCGACGAAGTGCTGCTGCACATGGTCGCCCCGTTCAAGGATTGGCTGGAGGCGAGCCGGGGGGTGAACTTCCACCTCGAAGGCCATAATTTTGCCGAAGCGCTACGCTGGCAGGAAAGCGGCGACCTACTGGAACCTGCCGACATCTGGCGGATGCTGCGCGAATTCTTCGACAACGAGATGGACTCGCAGAAACCGATTGCAGGTGCGGTTGAAGGCATCAACACGCTGGCGGAAAAGGCCGATGTCGTGATCCTGACCAACCTGGTCGACGCGCACCGCGATAGCCGCGCTGCGCAGCTCGCCGCTGTCGGGATCAACGCCCGTGTCTTCACCAACCAAGGCCCGAAAGGCCCGGCGTTGAAGGCGATCATGGATGAATATACGCCCACCCGCGCGGTGTTCATCGATGATCTGGCGCAGCACCATGCCTCGGTGGCCGAGATCACCCCGCAGGTCACGCGGCTGCACCTGTGCGGCGAGCCGATGATCGCCCACGCGATTGATTGCGCGCACAAGGCCGGCCACGCCGAAGCCCGGATTGACCGGTGGGATGAAGCCCTGCCGTGGCTGCTTGAACGACTGGAGGACCGATAATGAGCTATACTGCCAAACTCGCCGAACTCAGCATCACCCTGCCCAAGGCCGCTGCGCCGGTTGCCAGCTATGTGCCGGTGGTGGTGCATGGCGGGATGGCCTATGTTTCGGGCCAACTCCCGTTCGTGGATGGGGTGGTGGTCAAGGGCCGGTTGGGTGATGATGTCGATGTCGAAGCCGGAAAGGCCGCTGCGCGCGCCTGCGGATTGATGATTGTGGCCCAGCTGCAAGCCGCAGGCCTGCTCGATCAGGTCGAGCGGGTGGTGAAGCTGGGCGCGTTCATCAACTGCACTGCCGACTTCACCGATCAGCCCGAAGTCGCCAATGGCGCATCGGACCTGATGGAGCAGATCTTCGGCGGCGCCGGGCAGCACGCGCGTGCGGCGGTCGGCGTGCCAGCCCTGCCGCGCGGTGCGGCGGTTGAGGTGGATGCGATTGTCGCTCTGAGAGCATGACGATCCGCCGCGCTCCGGACTGGCTGACGGGTCACGAATATGCCCACCGCGGCTTGCACCGAGAGGGAGTGCCTGAGAATTCGATCGCGGCGGCCGAGGGCGCAATTGCGGCTGGCATGGGCATCGAATGCGATATCCAGCTGAGCGTCGACGGCGTGCCGATCGTGTTCCACGACTGGGAGCTATCCCGTCTCACCAATACCGAGGGTGTGGTGAGCGCGCAGACAGCCGAGGCACTGGAAGCCTTGGCTTTGCTCGGCACCGAAGAGCATCCCGCGCGGCTGGCGCATTTCCTCGAAGTGGTTGCAGGCCGCGTGCCGCTGCTCATCGAGATCAAGTCGCTCCCTGGCTATGATGTCACGCCGTCCTGCGCGGCGGTGGCGTTGGCGATCCAGGACTATCAAGGTGCGGTTGCGGTGATGAGCTTCGATCCCCGCGTGCCAATGTGGTTCGCCGAGAACGCGCAGTCTACTCTGCGCGGGCTGGTTGGCACGGATTCCTACGAGAACGGCTTTGAACGAGTGTGGCGCAACGCCGCTACGCTCGCCGAGGCGCAGCCCGATTTCCTTGCGATCGATGTGCGCGACCTCACCCGGCCCGAAGCGGCGGCGTGGCGCGCTGACGGTCGCCCGCTCCTGACGTGGACGGTGCGCTCGCCCTAGACACGGGCGCTGGGGCTCGCTCATGCCGATGCGCTGATTGCCGAGGGGGCTGGGCTGGCGTGAGTGACAGCGAACTGCCTAACCACGAACTGACAGTCCGCATCGCCTCCTCGGTCGGCAGCTTCGAGCGCGATGAATGGAATGCGCTGGGCGGGAATGACAACCCCTTCGTCTCCCACGAATTTCTCAATGCGATGGAAGACTCCGGCAGCGTCGGCCCCGGTACCGGATGGGAACCGGCACCGATTGCGATCACGGATAAGGCGGGCAAGCTGCTGGCGGCGATGCCCTCTTATGCCAAGGGGCACAGTCAGGGCGAATATGTGTTCGATCATGCCTGGGCCGATGCGTGGCACCGTGCGGGCGGGCGCTATTATCCCAAGCTGCAAATCGCCGCGCCCTTTACCCCGGCGACCGGCCCACGCTTGTTGCTCTCAGACCCAAGCTTTGCTCCGCACCTACTTAGGGGTGCTGAGGCGGTGTGCCTCCAAAACAAAATGTCCTCCGCCCACGCGACCTTTATCGAAGCAGAGCAATTGCCGCTGTTCGAAGCGGGCGGCTGGATGCCGCGATCCGATATTCAGTTCCACTGGTTCAATCGCGGCTATGCCAGCTTCGAAGATTTCCTCGCCGCGCTGTCATCGCGCAAGCGCAAGGACTTACGGAAAGAGCGCGCGGCGGCGGTGGAGGGGCTGACGATCCGGCATTTCACGGGCGCTGACATCACCGAGGCGCATTGGGATGCGTTCTGGGTGTTCTATCAGGACACGGGCGCGCGCAAATGGGGCAGCCCCTATCTGACGCGCGAAGCCTTCAGCCTGCT
>JAKFWB010000533.1 GCA_021732945.1 Porphyrobacter sp. | reverse complement strand
GATGATGTCTTGCCGCGCGAGAATTATGAAGCGCTGGCGGTGCGCCCGCGCAGCGATGGGCGGGTGGATGTGTGGGTGATGTCAGACGACAATTTCTCGGTCGGCCAGCGCACCCTGCTGGCCAAGCTGATCTTCGATCCCAAAGTGTAAAGCAGACAAACGAAAAGCGCCCGGGAAACCCGAGCGCCTGTTCGTTTCGCAGCCATCCCGAAGGACGACGCTGATTATACTGCGGCGCTGGCCTTCACCAACTCGCGCTTCACCTTCAGCGCATTGGCCGAAAGCTTTTCGTCGCTGGTCTTGAGCAGCCAGTTATCGAGCCCGCCATTGTGCTCCACCGAGCGCAAGCCGTGGGTCGACACGCGGAACTTGAAGCTGCGATCCAGCTTCTCGCTCATCAGCGTCACGTTCTGCAGGTTGGGCAGGAACACGCGCTTGGTCTTGTTGTTGGCGTGGCTGACATTGTGGCCGGTCATGCGGCCCTTGCCGGTCAGTTCGCAGATGCGCGCCATGGTGTGTCTCTTCTCGTAAAGTTTGGGTCTAATTTGGGAAAGCGGCGCGCATAACGGGGTGATGCCGAATCGTCAAGCAAGTTGCGCCTGTATCGCGCCCCGGCTAGCGCGGCGGATATGACGACCTGGCCGCTCCCCCTGCCGATGCAGCGCGCGCTCGCCGCCGCGCGGGCGGCAGCTGACGCGGGCGAAGTGCCGATTGGCGCGGTGATCGTCAAGGACGGCGTAGTGATCGCCGAGGCGCACAACACCCCCCGCACCGATCACGATCCGACCGCCCACGCCGAAATCATGGCGATTCGCGCCGCGGCCAAGGCCCTGGGCGACGAACGCCTGACGGGCTGCGAGCTGTGGGTGACGCTGGAGCCTTGCGCGATGTGCGCAGGTGCCATCGCCCACGCGCGAATCGCCCGGCTTTACTACGCGGCGAGCGATCCCAAGGGCGGCGCGGTCGAACACGGGGCGCGGGTGTTCGACCAGCCGCAATGCCTGCACCGGCCCGAAGTTTACAGCGGCATGGGCGAGGAGGAGGCGGCGGATTTGCTGCGCGGGTTTTTTCGGGGGCGGAGATAAGGGCGGAATCGCCTATTGCGGCTCGGGAGCATTATAGAGCGCATAGTGACCACTCACTTCAGGTGGCATGCTTCCTAATTCACCCGTATTAAATATGCGGAATGCCCACGAGCGCGAAGCGGAGTTTTTGTTTCTCTTGTTGTCGGCAGGGCGAAGGCTATAAATGAGTAGCTCTTCAATCCGCGAAATTATATCATCGTCGCCAATTCGCTCTTTGACAAAGTCAGCAATATCATACCCTGATTTTGCAACAAGCTCGTCCGACGCAGCCCAACTCTCGAACTTTGATATACTAGCCACGTATACCGTCTCGCGGTCCAGCGTGTACTGTTTTAGGCGTGTTATAATCGACTGATTGGCGGCCTTACCAATATATGTCAGAACGCGGCGTCCATAGAGCGGGTGATCTCCATAACGGGCGTACAATGACAACGTGCGCAGAAAATCGGCGGGCTCCTTTTCTAGTTCTTCGATTCGATATGGCCCGGACCACCAGACCTCAAAAATAGCTTCTCGCGGGTAATTAGACATCGAATCGACTTTCCATCAAAGCCCCCGCCAAATCTTCGCCGCGGCCCCGTCCTTGGCCCCCCAGCGCGACGCCGAACAGCGCGCCGGGCGGAAGGTCTTGGAATAGCACAGCCGCAGTTCTTCCAGCCAGCCGCGTTCGTTCAGTTTCACGCCGATGGCGTGCTCGGGCCAGGCCGGGTTGGCATCGGCAAAGGCGGCGCGGATGCGGCCTGCGGTGAGGCTCTCTTCGCGGCTGATGCGGTCGTAATCGGGGATGCGCAGGCTTTGCCACAGGATGCGGGTAACCTTGAGATACTTGGCCGGGCGGTCGACCATGCAGCTGCCGTGCTTGGCCCATTGGCGCGCGATCAGCCGTTCGGACGGCATCATGCACATGCCGCCGCGCACCTCAGCCGGGGTGAGCGCCGCGCTGCTGCCGCACCATTGCGGCCAGCTTTGCCCGCTTTCCGGCCACAGCCCATGGACGACTAGCCCGAAGGTGCCATTCTTGCCCGAACACTGCGCCGCGTGAGAGCGATCATCGGCGCGGGGCTTGCAGAACTCGGGGCTCCAGCTGAGCGCAAGGGTATAGCCCGTCACCGTCAGGCGGCGCGGCGGGCTGTCGGGGGTGATACGCGGCACGCTCGTCACCTGCGGCGCGCGGCATTGGTAGGCCTGTGCGTGGGCAGCCGAAGGCAAGGCTAGCAGGGTGGCGGCGCTCAGAACGCCAGCCCATTTAAGGGTCGCTCTATTCAAAAACGTCAGGGTCCATACCATTGGGGCCGTGTTTGAACCATGCTTTAGCATCGGCCCGGAACAGGAAATAAATCGCCGCCAATTGCAGCGCTAAGATCACAAGGGTGATCACCGCCTGTAACGCCCCAACCTCGGGCAGCGAAAACAGGCTCAGCAGACTGAACCCGGTCAGGACCACCAATATCCATTTGGCCACATTGCTTGCGCGGCGGGCAATCAAGAACCACAGCAAAAGATTGATAGCATTGCCGATAATCAGCGTTCCGATAAGGAACGGCATGCCTCCGATCACTGCCAGCCCCGGCTCGGCTTCGACTTGCTCCAAGACAGATTCATAGTTCAGGATGAAATTGACGAAGCCGACCGCAAGTGCGCCGAGAAACAACCGGTCAAACATTGTTATTGAAGCAGGCCGCATGCCAATCCCCTCTGCTGCGCCAAAGACTTAGGTAATGTAGCGGAGGGTGCCACGCTGTCTATTCGAAAATCGCAGGGTCGGCCTCTTGCTCCTTAGAGAACCAGCGGTTGCTGGCCGGGGTGAACAGCATCGCCACTGCGAACAAATCCAGCATCGTCGACGCCAGCACTAGTGGCTGGATAAGTCCGTATTCTAGCATCGCCGGCAAGACCATCAGCACGGCCCCGAGCTTGAACAGCGCCATCACCGTTACCATCCAGCGGGCAAGGCGCACGGCGGAAAGCCACACCATCGCGATCGGAATCAGCGCGATCGAGAGCCATGCGCTGCGCCAGACAATCACCCATTCGCGCGACCAATCGAACGCTGAGAATAGCTTTTGCAGATAGGCCTGCTGGCCGGGAATATCGAAAAGCCCCCCGATAAATTGGGGAAGGGCGGCACCGAAAAAAGCGATAGCAAAGATCGTGATGCTCGCCGGACGCCGCCGCGACAACGCAATCATACCGGCTTGAAATCCAGCCCGATATCCGCCGCAGGCGCGCTTTGCGTGAGGCGGCCGACCGAGATGTAATCGACCCCGCTCGCCGCCTTGGCTGCTATGGTTTCAAGGTTCACCCCCCCGCTCGCCTCAGTCGGTACCCGGCCTGCGACCATCTCCACCGCTGCGCTGAGGGTGGCGGGGTCCATATTGTCGAGCAGCAGATGATGCGCCCCCGCCGCCAGCGCGGGTTCGATTTGATCGAGGCTGTCGACCTCGCAGATGATCCGCGTCACCCCAGCCTCGCGCGCGCGGCGCACCGCCTCGCCGACCGAACCGGCAACCGCGACGTGGTTGTCCTTGATCATCGCCGCATCCCACAGTCCCATCCGGTGGTTCTGCGCACCGCCCTGCCGCGTGGCGTATTTCTCAAGGAAGCGCAGGCCGGGGATGGTCTTGCGGGTGTCGAGCAGAGTGCAGGCGGGATTGCCACCCGGCCCGCGCATCGCGGTGACATAGCCGAGCGTCATCGTGGCAATGCCCGAGAGGTGCTGCACGATATTGAGCGCACTCCGCTCCGCCGTCAGCAGCGCGCGGGCCTTGCCTTCGATCCGCATCAGATCGGTGCCCGCTGGCACCTTGTCACCATCGCGCGCCAGAGCTTCGATCACGCAATCGGGGTGGAGGTGCCGGAAGAATGCCTCGGCCAGCGGCAGACCCGCGACCACGATCGCATCGCGGCTATCCATCACCCCGGTAAAGCGCGCATCCGCCGGGATCACGCTTTCCGATGTCACATCGCGTCCACCGCCGGGCAAGCCCTCGCCGAGGTCTTCGGCGAGGGTTTCGCGGATGAATTTGGTAAGGTCGAAGCCGGGGAGGGTGAAAGCGGTCATGCCCGCACCCTAGCCGCTGGGGTTGCGGGAAGTCGAGAGGTGGTTGGGGTTCACACAAAGGCACAAAGACACAAAGAGGTTGGTCAGCCGGCGCAGCCGAATTTCAATCAACAGCTGGATGCAGGCCGGGTGCAACATCTTTGTGCCTTTGTGCCTTTGTGTGAGAAATCCTCAATGCACAAACCGCGCCACCACATCGCGATACGAGCGTGAAACCTTCACCTCTGCGCCGCTCTCCAGCACCAGGAAGCACTCGCCATTGGTGTGCGGCTTCACCTGCCGCACCAGATCGAGGTTGACGATGGTTGAGCGGTGCACCCGCTGGAATTTCCTCGGATCAAGC
>JAKFWB010000118.1 GCA_021732945.1 Porphyrobacter sp. | reverse complement strand
CGCGCGCAGACCGCGGCGATCATTCCGCAGCTGGAAAGCGATCTGGCAGCGGTGGCGAATGCGATTTCAACCCTGATCGGAGAGCCGCCCGGCGCGGTCTATCGCGCGCTCATCGATGCACCGCGCACTGTGCCGGTGCCGCCCGGCAGCATCGATGTCAGCACGCCGGCCGATGTGCTGCGCCGCCGCCCCGATGTCAGCGCTGCCGAAGCGCGGCTGGCGGCTGATCTTGACCGGGTGGGGATCGCCCGCACGCAGCTTTATCCGCTGGTGCGGCTCAGCGGAACGATCACCACCAGCGCGGTCGATGCGGGCAGCCTGTTCGATATCATCACCGGCAATGTCTTCGCCAGCCTCAGCCAGCTGATCTTCGATGGCGGGCGGGTGCGCGGGCAGATCGAAGGCGCGCGGGCCAACGCCGATAGCTCGCTCGCGGCCTGGCGGCTGAGCATTCTGGGGGCGTTGGAGGACGTCGAAAGCGCTGCGGTCGCGCTGCAAGCCAGCGGCGCGCGGGTCACGGCGCTGACCGAGGCGAGCGACGGGGCGAGGAATGCCGCGCTTCTCGCGCGCAGCCAGTATCAGGCCGGGCTGATCGATTTTCAGACGCTGCTGGTGGTCGAAAGCCAGCTGCTCAACACCCAGACCGCGCAGGTCAACGCCGAAGCCGCGCGCGCCATCGCCTTCATCAGTCTGGCGCGTGCGCTGGGCGGCGGCTGGTCCGTGCCCGACGGCGCGGCCATCGCAGAACAGGCACCGACACCGACACCGACACCGGCAGGGAGCCCCGACGAGTGAACGAGACAAGCACAGCTTCCGATTCGGCGCCCAGCGTGGACGAATTCCTCGGCACCAAGCCCCGTCCGCGCTGGCGGCGGTGGATGAAATTCTGGCTGCCCGCCCTGATTGTCATTTTGCTGCTGGCGCTGATCCTGTGGTTCGCGACCCGCGAGGCGCCGAAGCCCGAATACATAACGGAGCCGGTGGCGCAGGAATCGCTGTCACTGTCCGTTACGGCGACCGGCAATCTGCGCCCGACCAATCAGGTCGAAGTCGGCGCGGAAGTCACCGGCCCGCTCGATTCGGTGCTGGTCGACGTCAACGACCGCGTAACCAAGGGGCAGGTGATCGCGGTGATCAACACCGAGATCATCGATCAGCAGATCGCGCAATCGCGCGCCAATCTCAACGCGGCGCGCGCGGCTTTGGGTCAGGCGCAGGCGACGTTCGAGATTGATCAGGTCCAGCTTGCGCGGCTCGAAGAGGTCCGCAAGCTGTCGGGCGGGCGCGTGCCCTCGCAGATCGAGGTCGAGCGGGCCGAGGCGGCGGTGGCGCGTGACCGTGCAGCGGTCGCTTCCGCCCGCGCCAATATCGAAGCAGCGCAGGCATCGCTGAACGGCAACCTCACCACCCGCACCCGCGCCGTGATCCGCGCGCCGGTGACAGGGGTGGTGATCGCGCGGCGGGTCGAACCGGGCCAGACCGTGGTCGCCAGCTTCAACACCGTCACGCTGTTCGTGATCGCCGAAGACCTGTCAGCCATGCAGCTGCGCGTCTCGGTTGACGAGGCGGATGTCGGGCAGGTCCAATCGGGGCAGAAAGCCACCTTCACCGTAGATGCCTATCCCGGCCGCCGCTTCCCCGCGACGCTCGAACGGGTTGATCTGGCTTCCAGCAGCACGACGCAGGCCGCTGCTGCCGGAGGCGGCGGGGCTTCGGCAACGGGCGGATCGGTGGTCAGCTATGAAGCGCGGCTCACCGTGCAGAACCCCGATGGGCTGCTGCGCCCCGGCATGACCGCGACCGCCACGATTGCGACGCAGAACACCGGCAGCGCGCTTCTCGTCCCCAACGCCGCGCTGCGGTTCCGCCCCGATGCCGAGGAGGAAGCGGCCGGCGGGGTGTTCAACCCGCAGATCGGGCTTGAAGACGCCAAGCAGCAGGCCAGCATCGGCGAAGGCAGCCGCCAGCAGGTGCAGGTGTTGCAGGCTGACGGCACTTTGAAGGCTGTCGAAGTCATCACCGGCCGCAGCGACGGGCGGCGCACCGTGGTTCGCTCCAGCAACATCAAGCGTGGGATGAAGGTCGTCACCGGCATCAAGGCGGCCGGCCCGTGACAGCCGCCCCGCTGATCGAACTGGAAGGGATCACCAAGACCTTTGGCAACGGGGCGGCCGCGTTTCAGGCGCTGAAGGGGATCGACCTCACCATTGATCGCGGCGAATTTGTCGCGATCATGGGGCCATCGGGATCGGGCAAGTCGACGACGATGAACATCCTCGGCTGTCTGGATGTGCCCACCGGCGGCGTGTTCCGGTTTCGCGGGGTGGAGGTGCAAAAGCTCGACCGGGATCAGCGCAGCCTGCTGCGCCGCCGCTATCTCGGCTTCGTGTTTCAGGGCTTCAACCTGCTGGCGCGCACCACCGCGTTGGAGAATGTTGAGCTGCCGCTGGTCTATCGCGGCGAGAAGAAGCATGAACGGCGCGCGGCAGCGATGCGGGCGCTTGATCAGGTCGGGCTGGTGCCCTGGGCCTCGCACACCCCGGCGGAACTTTCCGGCGGCCAGCAACAACGCGTCGCCATCGCCCGCGCGCTGGTGACCGAACCCGACGTGCTGCTGGCGGACGAGCCGACCGGCAACCTCGACAGCGAACGATCGGTCGAGATCATGGAACTGCTGCAGCGGTTGAATGGCGAAGGCATCACGGTGCTGATGGTCACGCACGAGGAGGAAATGGCGTCCTACGCCAAAACCATCGTGCGGTTCCGCGATGGACTGGTCGACCGGGTCGATCATGGCGCGCGCGGTCGCGCCGATGCGAGGGCGCCGGCCTGATGCTGGGGACGACCATTCTCCTCTCGCTGCGAGAAATCCGGCGGCACATCCTGCGATCAATCCTGACCACGCTGGGGATCATCATCGGGGTGGCGGCGGTGGTGACGATGGTGACGCTCGGCAACGGGGTGACTGCATCGGTGCAGGAGGATATTTCCGCGCTGGGCGCGAGCAATTTCATCGTCTTCCCGGTGCGCACCACGCGCGGTGCGATTCGCCCGTTTGACGATGCTGATGTGCGCGCGGTTGAACAGCAGATTGCCGGGGTCAAGATTGCGGCGGGCGGGGTAGGCGCAAGCGCGACCGCTTTCTACAACGGCCAGGATTGGGACACCCGCATCGAGGGGGGAACCAATCCACTGCTCGAAGCGCAAACCATCAAGATCAAAGAAGGCCGCCCCTTCACGCGCGACGAAGAAGAGGCGGGCAAGAATGTCTGCCTGCTCGGCCTCAAGGTGCGCGATGAAATCTTCCCGCGCGGCACCAGCCCGGTCGGCGCGCGGATGCGGCTCGGCGGTGTTTCGTGCCAGGTCATCGGCGTGATGGAAGAACGCGGCCAAGGAGGGGGGCAGGACGACGACGATGTGGTCTATATGCCGCTCAAGACGGTGCAGCGGCGATTCAGAGGCAATGACAACCTCGATTACTTTGTCGTCAAATATGATGCTGCCTATGCTGCAACAACAATTCAGGACGCGCTGGTCG
This sequence comes from Porphyrobacter sp., assembly GCA_021732945.1. GTDB lineage: Bacteria > Pseudomonadota > Alphaproteobacteria > Sphingomonadales > Sphingomonadaceae > Erythrobacter. Next base: position 964 of record JAKFWB010000118.1, on the reverse strand, counting down.
ATCTGCTGCGCGAACGCCGCCTGCTTCAGGGTACCGAGCCCAATGATTTCAACGTGATCGATACGGCACAGATCAATCAGGCGCTGAGCGCGGTGACCGGCGCATTGACTGCAATGGTGGCGATCATCGCCTCGATCAGCCTGCTGGTGGGCGGGATCGGGATCATGAACATCATGCTCGTCTCGGTCACCGAACGCACCCGCGAAATCGGCATCCGCCTCGCCATCGGCGCTTTGGCGCGCGAGGTGCGGTTGCAATTCCTGACCGAGGCGGTGGTGCTGTGCGCGCTGGGCGGCCTCGTGGGGATCGCGCTGGCCTTTGGCGCTTCGTTTGGGCTGGCGGCGGTAATCGAAGTGCCCTTCGTGTTCGATCCGGTGATCAACATCGTCAGCTTCGTGTTCGCGGCCAGCATGGGGATCGTGTTCGGCTACTACCCCGCACACCGCGCCTCGCGGCTCGATCCGATTGACGCGCTAAGGCACGAATAGGGCGGCGACGTTCAGGCCCGCGCGGCGACCTCGGCGGCGTCGAAATAGTGGATGCGCAATTCGCGCAGCAATCCGTGTTCGAAAGAGCCCGCCTCGCAGATCGTCTGAGTGAAGGGCTCGCTGCCGTCCTTGGGGTGCATGGTGAGGCGGATCACCATCACCGCATGGGTATCGCCCCCGGTGCAATCGAGGATCTCAAGCTTGGTGTCGGACCACGTGCCATACATCGCGGCGGCGCAGCGTTGCAGCGCGTCCTTGCCGCGCCATTCGCCCGCGAAGGGGAGCGAGTTCGCCTCGTAGAGCACGAAATCGGGGTGGATCAGCGCCTCCACCGCGTCCCAATCGCGCGTGCCGGCGGTGGCATAGACCTTCGCCAGAAGTTCGCGCGGCGTGCTCACTCTTCGATGGTGCCGATCAGGTCGCCGACCTTGTAGACCGCGCCTTCTTCGCCGGTGGGATGGATCACCCCGCTGGCC
>JAKFWB010000121.1 GCA_021732945.1 Porphyrobacter sp. | reverse complement strand
GAGGGGTTGGGGGTGGGAAAATCCTATTCCGCCGCGACGCTTTCCGCCTCTGCCCGCTCCGCTTCCAGCTTGCGCAAGGCCGCAGCATAATCGCGCGGCATCACTTTGACGAAGCGGGTGAGCGCCGCGTCCCAATCGGCCAGCAGCGCGCCCGCCAGCTTGCTGCCGGTGTGAAGCTGGTGCCGCTCGACCAGAATGCGCAGCCGCTCGGCATCGTGGCGCAGCATGTCGCCCATGCCGAAGTCGTGGACCGAACGCGGACGCTGGGCCGGGCGGCCCGTGCCTTCTTCGGCATCCGGACCCGCCGAAATCGGCAGCAGATCAACCTGCGCGTGGTTCACAAGGCTGCTGAATGCGCCATCAGGATCATAGACATAGGCGACCCCGCCGCTCATCCCCGCCGCGAAATTGCGCCCGGTCTTGCCGAGCACCACCACCACGCCGCCGGTCATATATTCGCAGCCGTGATCGCCGGTGCCTTCGACCACCGCGATGGCGCCCGAATTGCGCACCGCGAAGCGCTCGCCTGCGACGCCGTTGAAATAGGCCTCACCCGCAATCGCGCCGTAAAGCACGGTGTTGCCGACGATGATGTTCTCATGGCTCGCACGCGGCGCGGCGTCTGGTTGGCGCACGATGATGCGTCCGCCCGAAAGCCCCTTGCCGACATAGTCGTTCGCATCGCCGACAAGACCGAGCGTCACCCCGTGGGCCAACCACGCACCAAAGCTTTGCCCGGCCACGCCGGTCAGGTTGATGCGCACGCAATTGGTCGGCAGGCCTTCGTGGCCATGCGCCTTGGCAATCTCGCCCGAGAGCATCGCGCCGACAGTGCGGTTCACATTGCGGACCACGCGTGTGATCTGCACCGGCGCCTTGGTGTCGATGGCGGTGCGGCAATCGGCGATCAGCTGATTGTCGAGCGCGCCGTCAAGCCCGTGATCCTGCACGCCGATCTGGCGCAGCGAGGCACCCTCTTTCAGTTCGACCTGATGGAGGATGCGGCTGAGGTCGATCCCGCGCGCCTTCCAGTGGCGTTCCATCCGGTGCGTGTCGAGCCGATCGACCCGGCCGACCATTTCGGCCACGGTGCGGAAGCCAAGCTCGGCCATGATGGTGCGCAGTTCCTCGGCGACGAAGAACATGTAGTTGACGACGTGCTCCGGCTGACCGGTGAAGCGCGCGCGCAGCACCGGGTCCTGCGTGGCGACGCCGACGGGGCAGGTGTTGAGGTGGCACTTGCGCATCATGATGCAGCCCGCCGCAATCAGCGGCGCGGTGGCAAAGCCGAACTCGTCCGCGCCGAGCAGCGCGCCGATAGCGACATCGCGGCCCGTGCGCAGGCCGCCATCGACCTGCACCGCGATCCGCGCGCGCAGATCGTTGAGCAGCAGCGTCTGCTGGGTCTCGGCAAGGCCAATCTCCCAAGGCGAACCCGCATGGGTCAGCGAGGTGAGCGGCGAAGCGCCCGTCCCGCCTTCATAGCCCGAAATCGTCACGTGATCGGCGCGTGCCTTGGAGACGCCGGCCGCGACCGTGCCGACGCCGACTTCGGACACCAGCTTGACCGAAATCCGCGCGACCGGGTTCACGTTCTTCAGGTCGTGGATCAGCTGCGCCAAGTCTTCGATCGAGTAGATATCATGGTGCGGCGGGGGCGAAATCAGGCCCACGCCCGGCGTCGAATGGCGCACCGCGCCGATCCGCTTGTCGACCTTGTGCCCGGGCAGCTGACCGCCTTCGCCGGGCTTTGCACCCTGCGCCATCTTGATCTGGATGTCGTCGGAATTGACGAGATATTCGGTGGTCACCCCGAAACGGCCAGAAGCCACCTGCTTGATCCGGCTACGCATCGAATCGCCGTTGGGCAGTGGCTTGAAGCGGAACGGTTCTTCGCCGCCTTCGCCGGTGTTCGAACGCCCTCCGATGCGGTTCATCGCAATCGCCATGGTCGAATGCGCTTCGTGGCTGATCGAGCCGAGGCTCATCGCGCCGGTCGAGAAGCGCTTCACGATTTCCTTGGCCGGTTCGACCTCTTCGAGCGAGATCGCCTTGTCGGCCTTCTTGAATTCGAGCAATCCGCGGATCGTCAGCAGCCGTTCGGACTGTTCGTTGATGCTGGCGGCAAACTCGGCGTAGTTCTTGGGATCATTGCCACGCACCGCGTGCTGCAATTGCGCAACATTCTCCGGTGTCCACGCGTGTTCTTCACCACGCAGGCGATATTGGTAGATCCCGCCGACATCCAGCATCCCGTCATACAGCGGGTTATCGCCGTAAGCCTGCGCGTGGCGGCGCAGCGCTTCCTCCGCGACTTCAGCAAGGCCGATGCCTTCGATGGTGGTCGCGGTGCCGGTGAAGAACTTCTCGACGAAGGCGGTCGACAGGCCAACCGCGTCGAAAATCTGCGCGCCGCAATAGGACTGGTAGGTCGAAATGCCCATCTTGGACATGACCTTGCGGATGCCCTTGCCAATCGCCTTGATGAAGTTTTGCTGCACCTTGGCGGCAGGCAGATCGGCGTGGCGCCGGGCGCGCAGTGCTTCTAAGGTTTCGAACGCGAGATAGGGGTTGATCGCCTCCGCGCCGTAGCCCGCCAGCACGCAGAAATGGTGCACTTCGCGTGCTTCACCGGTTTCCACGACGAGCCCGGTCTGCATCCGCAGGCCTTGCCGGACAAGGTGATGATGCACTGCTGCGGTCGCCAGCAAGGCGGGCATTGGCACGCGCGCCTCGCTTTGGGCGCGGTCGCTGAGGACGAGGATGGTGTGATCCTGCAACACCGCTTCGGTCGCGGCCCAGCACATTTCCTTGATCGCCATGGCAAGGCCATCGGCCCCGCTGCTTGCGTCCCACGTCATGTCGATGGTGGCGCAGCGGAACGCGCCGTCCAATGCCTCTTCCACCGAGCGGATCTTGGCCAGATCCTCGTTGGTGAGGATCGGCTGATGCACTTCCAGCCGCTTGTGCGTGCCAGCATCATGGCCCAGCAGATTGGGGCGCGGGCCGATCATGCTGGTGAGGCTCATCACCAACTCTTCGCGGATCGGATCGATCGGCGGGTTGGTGACCTGCGCAAAGTTCTGCTTGAAATAATCATACAGCAGCCGTGCGCGGCCCGACAGCACAGCGATGGGCGTATCGGTGCCCATCGATCCAATCGGATCATCACCTTCCACCGCCATCGGTTCGAGGAAGCGGCTGATATCTTCCTGCGTGTAGCCGAAGGCTTGCTGGCGTTGCAGCAGCGTGGGTTCCTCTGCCGGGATCGCCGCAAGTTCGGGCACCACCTCGGTGATGTCTTCAAGCTTGTACTGCGCCTGTTCGAGCCACTGGGCATAGGGCTCGGCATTGGCAAGATCGGCCTTCAGCTCGTCATCTTCGATGATGCGGCCCTGATCCAAGTCGATCAGCAGCATCTTGCCGGGCTGCAAGCGCCACTTGCGCACGATATCTTCTTCGGCGAACGGCAGCACACCGCTTTCGGACGCCAGGCAGACGATATCATCCTTGGTCACGCAGAAGCGCGCCGGGCGCAGCCCGTTGCGGTCAAGCGTTGCGCCGATCTGGCGGCCATCGGTAAAGCACACCGCTGCCGGGCCGTCCCATGGCTCCATCAAGGCAGCGTGATATTCGTAGAACGCGCGCCGGGCCGGATCCATCAGGGCATTGCCGCTCCACGCTTCGGGGATCAGCATCATCATCGAATGGGCAAGGCTGTATCCGCCCGCGATCAGCAGTTCGAGCGCATTGTCGAGGCAGGCGGTATCCGACTGCCCGTGCGGGATGATCGGCCACATCTTGTCGAGATCGGGGCCGAGCAGCTCGCTTTCCATCGTGCGGCGGCGGGCATTCATCCAGTTGACGTTGCCGCGCACCGTGTTGATTTCGCCGTTGTGGGCGATAAAGCGGAACGGGTGCGCCAGCCGCCAGCTGGGGAAGGTGTTGGTGCTGAACCGCTGGTGGACAAGCCCAAGCGCCGACACACAGGCCGGATCGCGCAGATCATCGTAAAAGCTGCCCACCTGCGTCGCCAGCAGCAGCCCTTTGTAGACGACCGTGCGGGTCGAGAAGCTGGGGATGTAGGTTTCGGTCACGCCCGGCAGGCCGTGCTTTTCCGCCAGCTGCGCCAGCGGGTTCTGCACCTGCTTGCGGATGGTCAGCAGCTTGCGTTCAAACGCGTCCTGATCGGCGCAGTTCGCACCGCGCGCGATCACCGCCATCTGGATCACCGGCATCGAAGCGATCACTGCTGCGCCCAGCCCGTCCATGGTGGTGGGCACATCGCGCCAGCCGATGAAACGCTGGCCTTCTTTGGCGGTGAAGGTCTCCATCCGCTCGCGCACAAAGGCGCGCGATGCGTCATCCTGCGGCAGGAAGCACATGCCGACGCCATATTCGCCCGGCGCTGGCAGATCATGCCCGCTGTCTGCGGCCCAGCGGCGAATCAGCGGATCGGGAATCTGGATCAGAATCCCCGAGCCGTCCCCCAGCAAGGGATCAGCCCCCAC
>JAKFWB010000543.1 GCA_021732945.1 Porphyrobacter sp. | reverse complement strand
CGTAATCAGGTTCGGTAATCCCGGCGGCCTGCTGCATGGCCCGCGAAGTCAGGCCGATCTTGTGGCCGACGATTTTCCTGCCCGAGGCGAGTTTAAGGTCAACCCACCGCTTGCTGATGCTGTAGCCATCTGCGATCGACATTTCCGGGTGGCGCGCCGTGAACTGGCGAATCTGCTGGCGCGATTTTTCGGCCTGATCGAGCTCGGCCGCAAACGCCGCGATCTCTGCCTCGCTGAGGATCGTCGCTGCAGCGTCGGGTCGGCTTCCATTGCGGTCCATAAATTGCTCCTCGTCCCTTGCGATTTTGGCTCTGCCGCTTCTGGGTAAATGCATTGCACAATTGGAAACGCTCGTCTACATCCTCGCTGCACAACAGCCCGTAAACGGCCGCAACAAACACTTAACAGAGGAGAGCAGGATGCCAGGCGATACGAGCGTAAGAGAAGAAAAAATTACTGGCCGTGGGCTGACTTCCCACACCTTGCTTGCAGGTGACCCGAGCAAGCCCGCCATTCTTCTGTTGCACGGTGCAGGGCCAGGGGCGCATGCCGCTTCCAACTGGCTGCACCTGATGCCGGATCTGGCAGAAAACTTCTTCGTGATCGCGCCCGACCTGATCGGCTTCGGGCAGTCGGTTATCCCCGACCCATGGCCAGACAATGTGATGGGATGGATCGGCACTCGGGTCGAACAATGCTTTGGCGTGCTCGACGCGCTGGGGATTGAGAAGGCCCATGTAGTCGGCAATTCGATGGGCGGCGCGCTTACCCTGCAGATGATGAGCGAAGAGCCTGACCGGCTTGATCGGGTGGTGCTGATGGGTTCGATCGGTGCCCCTGGCCCCAAAACTCCTGAGCTTATCCGCCTGCTGTCGTTCTATTCCGATCCGCGGCACTCACGTTACCGCCAGTTGATGCACAGTTTCGCTTATGACGCCGACAAGTTCGAAGGCATGGAAGAGATCGTCAACAATCGCTTCAAGATCGCCACCGACCCCGAGATCATGAAAACTGCGGTCAAGATGATCGATTCGATGAAACAGGGGATGGACGGGCTCAACATGCCGCCTTCTATCCTGTGCAAGATGCCGCACAAGGTGCTGATCTTCCACGGCCGGCAGGATCGCATCGTACCGCTTGATACCAGCCTCTATCTGATCGAGCATCTGAAACACGCCGAGCTTTACGTGCTCGATCGGTCGGGCCATTGGTCGCAGCTTGAGCGTTGGGACGTCATGCGGCCGATGATGGAAATCCATTTCGGCGCGCGTAGCTTCTGACGCTCCTTGGGCTTTGACGGTTCGGGTCCTGACGGACGCAGTCAACTGCATCTGTTAGCCCGGTCCGGCGTGTGAACGACCAGCATGTATCAGACTACAGCCTCGGTGCTTTGGCAGTTTTCACTGGACCAGATTGGCACGCTTTGCCGGACGTTCTAAAGCTGGCATGCCCGTTATCTTGAATGCGGGCCGGAAGCGCTGGGATAACGGGCACTGGCGCCGAGCCGGGTGTGTCTCCGAGATGGCGGAAAAATCCAAAGCCAGCTCGTCGAAATGGCGCTGGAAGAGACCGAAACGAGCCCCCGCGAACTTGCGATGCGCTTCACCTGCTTCGTCTCAGAATCCACGGTTTGAAGCAAATCACTCTGCCGATGCCTTCTGCCTCAGATAAACGATGCAATCTCGCTCTAAAGTAATAACGAGTCCAACCTGGTTTAGTCAGCAAGGTTGCCAGACATTTTCCCCAGCAGGGTCTTGACTGTGTTATACTCAGTTGCGGAAATCCCGGCCAGCAGTTGAGTGTATATCGCGTCGGCCTCTAGCCTGAGCGATGGAAGTATCTCGATAGCCTTGGGAAGCAGGTGCAGGCTCCAGACGCGGCGATTCCCTTCGATTGAGCGCCGCTCGACAAAATGGGCCTTTTCCAGCTGATCGATCACATGACCCACACTCGCGCGTTCAAGATCGAGGTGTCTTGCAAGTTCGGTCTGGGTGAGTCCCGGTGAGCGGAATATATAGGCAAGGGCGCGCCATTGGGTGCGAGTCAGGCCGAATTTTGCCGTGGACGCATCAAACAGCCTGCGCAGTTTGCGCGGGACTTCCTCGACGAGAAAAACGATCTCGTCGGCCTCGGTCACATAGCTATCTTGGCTGATTTCGTCCGGCATTGGTCTGTGCCTTACGCGACGGGCAGAGGATTGAAAAGACTTTACTGTAAGATATATTACAGTAAGCTGCCATCATGGCGAAAGAATCGATCAAACTGGCCGGTCAATCTGCTCTTGCCATTTCCGCCAGTGTCGAAGGCGCAAGCGATGAAATGCCGGTCATCCTCGCGCATGGCGGGGGACAAACCCACCTTGCCTGGAAGAGGATTTCAACGCTTCTCGCAAGTCATGGCTTTCACGCGATTGCATTGGACCTGCGAGTTCACGGGAACAGCGAACGGGCATTGATATGAGTATAGCACCCAATCACAAGATTGCCCAAAAGATCCCTTCGGCTTTGTTAGCGCCGTTCGCGGATGGATTTCCCCTTGGCAAATGCTTTGCTCAATCTGAAGAAGCTTCGCCGCCAACTTCTGTGCTTGTCGGCATCCGTACCCCAACATTTCGTATGGGTCTGAGCCAAGACTACTGGAGAAACCGATGACCATACAGCAGCCCGTCGATCCGGTCCCCGCGGCCACCATGCTCTTGCTTCGCGACGCGCCGGAGTTTCAGGTTCTGATGGTCAAACGCCATCACCAGATCGACTTTGCCTCCGGCGCGCTGGTATTTCCCGGAGGAAAGCCTTCGTCCGGGGATGAAATTGTTGAATGGGCCGATCATTGCAGGGGCTGGGGCACTTTCGACGCTACACAGCGCACTTTGCGGATCGCCGCGATCCGCGAAGCGTACGAGGAAGCCGGGATCTTGCTGGCTGATCATCGTGACGGCGGCGCGTTTGAAGATACATGTGATCTTGAAAGCCGCAAAGCGGTTGAGCGAGGCGAGCGTGAATTTCTTGACGTCGTTCGCGAGGCCGGTGTGCACTTGCGCCTCGATCAGCTCAGCATATTCGCAAGGTGGATAACGCCCACCTTCATGCCCAAGCGCTTCGACACCCATTTCTTCGTTGTTCGCGCGCCCGAACGCCAGATTGCCGCATGCGATGGATACGAAACCGTCGATGCGGAATGGCTTTCGCCGCATAAGGCGTTGGAAATGGAAGCAACTGGCGAGCGAACCATTATCTTTCCTACGCGCTTGAACCTGCAATTGTTGGCCAAAGCCGCAAGCGCAGCGGACTGCGTGGCGCAGGCTGAAGCCCGCGATATCGTAACGGTTCTGCCGGAAATCATTCAGAGAGACGGCAAAAACGTCCTTACGATCCCAGCTGATGTCGGATACGGCCCAGCCCACGAAATCATGGGCTGAGAGCAAGCTGCCAGCGGCGAGGAAACTTTGTCGTTAGTAGCCGGATAGCTGGGCAAAACGGTCCTTGAGGTAGCTCGACGACCCCCAACTCGCCTCGAGCACGCGAGCACGCTTGAGGTAGAAGCCGACATTGAATTCATCGGTCATCCCGATGCCGCCATGCAGCTGGATACCCTGATTACTGATCGCGTGCAGAACGCGATTTGCCTCGGCCTTGGCGATGGTCGCTGCACGCGCGATACCAAAGCCGCTGTCGACTGCCTGTAATCCCGCCTCGACTGCGGAGCGCATCTGCGCAAGGTCGGCGAACAGGTCCGCCATGCGGTGCTGCAGCGCCTGGAAGGTGGCGAGCACCTGATTAAATTGTACGCGCTGCTTCAGATAGTCGAGGGTCGTGTCGAACACGGCTTGCGCCATGCCGAGCATTTCGGCCGCCGAAAGTACGCGCGCCCGGTCGAGCACGTCGTCAAGCAGACTGTCGCTTCCGCCCTCGAGCTTCTCGGCGGCAGCGCCAGCGAAAGAGACATCGGCGTGGCTGCGCTGGTCGGTGAGCTTGCGCGTGGTCAGTGAAACGCCATCGCCCTTCTCGACCAGGTAGAGGCCGTCTTTGGCTGCAACAACGAAGAGGTTCGCGCCATGCGCTTCGTGAACGAATGCCTTTCTGCCGGTCAGCTTGCCGCCCGAAACGCTTGTCGCGATTGCTGCAGGATCGCAATGCGCGCCTTCGTCGACAGCCAGCGTTGCCACGGTTTCGCCGCTGGCGAGCTTGGGAAGCCATTTGGCCTTCTGCTTGTCGCTCCCACCCAGCACGATTGCGCTCGCCGCGATGGTTGTGGTCACCAGCGGACTTGCGGTCAGCGTTTTGCCGAGTTCCTCGACCACGAGGCCGGCCGACATGAAGCCGAAATCCGATCCACCATGCGCCTCGGGAATGATGATCCCGGCCCAGCCCATTTCGGCCATCGCGGCATAGGCGCTGGAGTTGTAGGCGTGCGGTTCGCCCGATGCGCGGACTTTGCGGAACTCGGACACCGGGCTTTCCTTGGTAGCCAAGTCGCGCGCCATGTCGCGCAGCATTTCCTGTTATTCGCTGAGAACTGCCATTGTC
>JAKFWB010000278.1 GCA_021732945.1 Porphyrobacter sp. | reverse complement strand
ACCGCGATCAAGGCCGCCGTTGAGCGCGAATTGCAGGCACTGGGCTACACGATCGCTGCGCAGAAAGGGCGCGGCGTTCAGGTTGCAGCCGTGCGCACCGCTCGCAACCCGATCGCATCGACCGAGTATCGGCGCGGGCCGGTCAGCGTCGGTGTCGGCGGGCAGACCGGCGGCTTCGGGTCTGGCGTCGGGCTTGGCGTCGGGATCAATCTGGGCGGCGGACGCGAAGGTCCGGCGGCCAACACCGAACTCTCGGTCCGCATCACCAATGATGCCAACGCGACGCTGTGGGAAGGCCGCGCTGAAATGGTGACAGGCGTCAAATCGCCTTTTTCTGCGGTTGATACCAGCGCCCGCACACTCGCCGCCGGGTTGTTCAAGGACTTCCCCGGTGGCAATGGCGAGACCGTGACCATCGACGCCAAAAAACTCCAAGGAAACTGATGACCTCTCTCTTTATCGATGCCGGGTTCGACAGCGGCAATATTGACGTGCTCGGGATCGAAGGGCGCACCGCGCGCCTCGCAATTCGGCGCGACAACGCATCCGAGTTCTTCCAGTGGTTCCACTTCCGCGTCAGCGCGACGGCGGGCGAGGAGGTTGTGCTCAAGCTGACCGGCCTCAATGCGAGCGCCTATCCCGGCGGCTGGCCCGATTACAACGCCTGCGTCTCCGAAGACCGCGCCTATTGGGCGCGCGCCGCCAGCCACTTTGACAAGGACGAAGACGGCGGCACGCTGACGATCCGTTATCTGCCCGCCACCGACGTGTTCTGGTGCGCCTATTTCGCGCCTTATTCGATGGAGCGGCACCACGATCTGATCGCCGAGGCGGCGGGGTGTGATGGGGTCGATTACGTCCGGCTCGGCACCACGCTCGATGGCCAGCCGATCGATTGCCTTGAACTGGGCGAAGGCAGCAAGCAGGTGTGGCTCTATGCCCGTCAGCATCCGGGCGAGACGCAGGCCGAATGGTGGATGGAGGGCGCGTTGGAATGCCTGACCGACCCCGCCGATCCGGTGGCGCGGGCGCTGCGCAAGGCCTGCCGTATCCACATCGTGCCCAATTGCAACCCCGATGGTTCGCGGCGCGGGCACTTGCGAACCAATGCGGTTGGCATCAATCTCAACCGCGAATGGGCCGATCCGACCCCCGAACGCTCTCCTGAAGTGCTCGCCATCCGCAACCGGATGGACCAGACCGGCGTCGACTTCGCGATGGATGTCCATGCCGACGAATCGATCCCGGCGGTGTTCCTCGCCGGGTTTGAAGGCATCCCCGGCTGGACCGAAGCGCAGGGCGAGGGATATTACCGCTACCAGCGCATCCTCGACCGCCGCACGCCCGATTTCCAGACCAAGCTGGGCTATCCCAAAGCCCCGGCGGGCCGCGCCAACCTGACCATGAGCACCAACCAGCTCGCCCAACGCTTCGGCGCGGTAGCGATGACGCTGGAGATGCCCTACAAGGATCTCGCCGACTTCCCCGAGCCCTAACAAGGCTGGTCGCCCGAACGCTGCAAGCAGCTGGGCCGCGAATGCATGGCGGCGCTGGTGGAGTGGTTGGAGGCCAAGGAAGCCTGAGCCACGACGCCTGAGCCGCGCGGGCGGTCAGCCCAAATGTCCCGGCCCAAAGGCGTGCGGCAGCAGCGCGGACAGCGCCACCCGCCGCACGTCGTCCTTGCTGACGCACAGCACCAGCGGGTTGGTGCTGCCCAGCGCGGCGACTTCGTTGAGCACCTGGCGGCAACGTCCGCAGGGGGTGATCGGCTCCTTATCGGCCTTCAATCCCACCACCGCGACCGCGACCAAACCGCCGCGCCGCCCTTCGGCCAGCGCCTTGGCGACCGCGACCGTCTCGGCACACAGCGCGAGGCCATAGCTGGCGTTTTCGACATTGCAGCCGGTGATCACCGCGCCATCATCAAACAGCAGCGCCGCGCCAACGGGGTAGTCGGAATAGGGCGCATAGGCGTGTTCCGCCGCGGCGTAGGCGGCGGCGATCAATTCGGCTTCTCGTTCATGATCCATCACACCAACTCCGCTCGCCCTGAGCTTGTCGAAGGGCGTTGCACCCGGCACCCTTCGACAGGCTCAGGGTGAGCGAGCCTTATCACTGGCAATTTCACTTCTGCACCACCACCCATTCGATCGGCTCCTCGCTCGCCTCGCTGATCAGCTGACTGTTGGCGCTCCATAGCAGCCACGGGCGACCGGCATAGTCCGGCCGGGCGCGATCGCGCATCAACCACAGGTCGCGGGCGAGCGCGGTTGCAGTGCGGTGGCGTTCCTGAAAGGCGCGGCCCAGCTTCAGGATCACCGGCTTGCCGCTGTGCGTTTCGATCTGGTTGATCAGCGTCATCAACTCGCTTTCCACCGCCGCATCGCTGACATTGGGCGCACATTCATCCGCCAGCCGATTGAGGCCGATCGCGGGCGGCAGCAGGCCGGGATCGCGCGGGACCATCTGGGCGAAGGCGCCGCTCTGGAAGTCGGCCGGTGCGCAGGGATCGAAATTGAGCACCACCCCCACCTGAAGCCCCGCTGCCCGCGCGCGCTGGAAGCGATCGGAAAAGCTCATCCCGCCGCGTGTCGCCAAGTCATCAACCAGCGGCAGATAGACGAACTGCGCGCCCACCGCCCTCAACGTCGGGAACTTGATATCGGCTCCGTTCGCCGGTGTCAGCGCGCCCTGTTCGGGATAAAGCGCCTCGTCCGGACGCCATTCGCGCATGTCCCACCACAACCATGCCGCAAAGGCGAGCGCCAGCAGCCCTGCCAATGCCGCAAGCCGCAGCAGCCAGCGGCGCGGCCCCCGGCGCATGGCCCTTGTGCCTTTGCGCGCCAACCGTCAGCCCTTGATGTGCAGCACGCAGATCAGCGTGAACAGCCGCCGCGCCGTGGCAAAATCGGTTTCGACCTTGTCTTCAAGCCGTTCCAGCAGCAGCTCTGCGGCGCTGTTATGGATGCCGCGCCGCGCCATATCGATCGTTTCGATCTCGGCCGGCGTGGCCTTGCGGATCGCCTGATAGTACGAATCGCAAATCGCGAAGTAGTCGCGGATCGGGCGGCGGAAGCGGGCCATCCCGATCAGCAGGGACTCCAGCAATTGCCCGCCTGTGTCGGCAATATCCATCACAAGCCGCCCATCGGTAACCGACAGGTGGAGGTGATAGGGCCCATGCGCGCCCCGCTCGACCGAGCGGACGGGCTTGAACAGGTTTTCCTCGATCAGATCATAGATCGCGACCCGGCGTTCCTGCTCGACATCGGCATTGCGCCACAGGATCGTCGCTTCATCCAGCGTCACCTGGGCAATGCGGTATCCGCCCGCCGCGCCAGCAGCAGGAGAAAGGGGCAGGGAATCGGGCGGCGAGCCAGCCATAGCCCCTGCCTTCGCAGATGCAGGGGCTGCACTTCAAGCACTTCGGGAAGCACGGGAGCAAACTCTCCCCACTATCCACAGCGGCGCAAATAAATATTGGCTTGCTTGGGCCTTGCGTGAAGGCTGCGAGCGAGCGCATCAGACCCCTATGATTGAACCCGCAAAAGTCACCAGAATCAACCCGGCCGAGGGCGATACGCTCTCACGCAAGCTGCCCTTCAACCTTGAAGCGGAAGCGGCCTTCCTTGGCGCGGTGCTGATCGATAACCGGGTGATCGAGGAATTGCCGGTGCCGATCCGGCCCGACCATTTCTATGAAGCCCTGCACGCCCGTATCTATGACCGCGTGCTGGTGATGATCGAGCGCAACACCACCGCTTCGCCCGTCACCCTGCGCCCGTTCTTCGAGGCGGACGAGGCGCTGAAGGATCTGGGCGGCGCGTCCTATCTGGCGCAGCTTACGGCGAGCGGCGCGGGCCTGCTGCTGCCGCGCGAACTGGCGCAACAGATTTATGATCTGGCGCTGCTGCGTGAGCTGGTCAGCGTTGGGCGCGGGCTGGTGGAAGGCGCGCTTGATACATCGCAAGACACCTCCCCGATGGACCGCATCGCGCAGGCCGAGGCTGATCTGTTCCGGGTGGCCGAGGGCGCGGCGACGGCGCGCGAAGCGGCGACCTTCCGCGAAGCCGCGATGCAGGCGATCAAGATGGCCGAAGCCGCGATGAATTCGGGCGGCGGCCTGTCCGGCAAGACCACCGGCCTCGCCACAATCGACCAGAAAACATCGGGCCTGCACAATTCCGATTTGATCATTCTCGCGGGGCGCCCCGGCATGGGCAAAACTTCGCTCGCCACCAACATCGCTTTCAACTGCGCGGAAAAGCATCTGGAATGGCAGCGCGATGGCGGCGAGTTCAATTATGGCGGGCCGGTCGCCTTCTTCAGCCTGGAAATGAGCGCCGATCAACTCGCCACGCGTATCCTTGCCGAACAGGCCGAGATTTCGTCCGAAAACCTGCGCAGCGGTAAGCTCAGCCGCGAGGATTTCCAGAAACTGTCCTATGCCAGCCAGCGGCTTGCCGAACTGCCGCTGTATATCGACGATACCCCCGCGCTGACCATCGCGGCGCTGCGCACCCGCGCGCAGCGGATGAAACGGCGGCAC
>JAKFWB010000040.1 GCA_021732945.1 Porphyrobacter sp. | reverse complement strand
GCCTTTGGCGGCGCACGGCGCGATGAGGAAAAGAGCCGCGCCAAGGAACGCATCTTCAGCTTTCGCACCGCCAGTCACGGATGGGACCCGAAGAACCAGCGGCCGGAATTGTGGAACCTCTACAACGCGAAGCTGAACAAGGGTGAGAGCATCCGCATCTTCCCGATCAGCAATTGGACCGAGCTCGACATCTGGCAATATATCCAGCTCAACGCCATTCCGATTGTGCCGCTCTATTTCGCGGCGGAGCGCCCGACCTATGAATGGGAGGGCCAGCTGTTCATGGCCGATGATATCCCCCGGCTGGAACGGGTATTGGGCCGCCGGCCGGAGATCACCATGAAATCCGTCCGCTTCCGCACCTTGGGCTGCTTCCCGCTGACCGGCGCAGTGGAGAGCACTGCCACCACGCTGAGCGAGGTGATCCAGGAAACCCTGCTTACCACCACCAGCGAACGCCAGGGCCGCGTGATCGACAAGGATGCGGGCGGCGCGGGCATGGAAATCAAGAAGCAGCAGGGGTATTTCTGATGGAACCCGTCTACCAGACCGACACCCTCATCGCTGAGGATATTGACGCCTATCTGGTGTCACACCAGCACAAGACGATGCTGCGCTTCATCACCTGCGGCAGCGTGGATGATGGCAAGAGCACCCTGATCGGGCGCTTGCTCTACGATTCCAAGATGATCTTCGAAGATCAGCTCGCCGCGCTGGAAAGCGATAGCAAGAAGGTCGGCACGCAGGGGCAGTCAATCGACTTCGCGCTGCTGGTTGATGGTCTGGCCGCAGAGCGCGAACAGGGCATCACCATCGATGTTGCCTACCGCTTCTTCAACACCGAAAAGCGCAAGTTCATTGTCGCCGATTGCCCGGGGCACGAACAATATACCCGCAATATGGTGACCGGCGCGTCGACCGCCGATTTGGCGGTAATCCTTGTGGATGCGCGCAAGGGCGTGTTGGTGCAGACCCGGCGCCATTCGTACCTGTGCCACTTGATCGGCATCCGCAACATCGTGCTCGCCGTCAACAAGATGGATCTGGTGGATTACGATCAAGGCGTGTTTGACGCGATCGTCGCCGACTATGCTGCCTTTGCCAAAAGCATCGGGATTGCGGGCTTCACTGCCATGCCGATTTCGGGCTTCAAGGGCGACAATATCACCGCACCTTCGGCCAACACGCCGTGGTATTCCGGCCCGACCCTGATCGAGCATCTTGAAAGCGTGGAGGTGTTCTCCGCCGCCGATCAGTCGCAGCCGCTGCGGATGCCGGTGCAGTGGGTGAACCGCCCAAACCTTGATTTCCGGGGCTTTTCGGGCCTGATCGCCTCGGGCACGGTGAAGCCCGGCGATGCCATCCGCGTGCTGCCGTCGGGCAAGACCAGTACCGTCAGCCGCATCGTCACGATGCCCAGCGGCGGTTTCGCAGGCGAAACCGATGGCGATGGTGACCTCGATCGTGCGGTGGCCGGGCAATCGGTCACGCTGTGCCTCGCTGACGAGATCGATTGTTCGCGCGGCGATGTGATTGCGGCGGCGGACAATCCCCCGCAGGCCGCTGACCAGTTCGAAACGACGCTGGTGTGGCTGAATGACGAAGCGATGCTGGTGGGCCGCGGCTATTGGCTGAAGCTCGGCACGCAGATGGTGTCGGTGACGGTGCAGCAGCCCAAATATGCCGTCAACGTCAACACGATGGAAAAGATCGCGGCCAAGACGCTCGATCTCAACGCCATCGGGGTCGCCGAAATCGCCACGGACAAGCCGCTGGTGTTCGAACCCTATGCTGACAGCCGCGCGCTGGGCGGGTTTATCCTGATCGACAAGATCACCAATGCCACCGTGGCGGCAGGGATGATCAATTTCTCGCTGCGGCGTTCGCAGAATATCCACTGGCAGCCGACCGACATCACCCGCACCGATCACGCCGGCCTGAAGAACCAGACCCCGCGCGTGCTGTGGTTCACCGGGCTTTCGGGCAGCGGCAAATCGACCATTGCCAACGCGGTGGAAAAACAGCTCAACCTGATGAACCGCCACACCTTTCTGCTGGATGGTGACAATGTCCGCCACGGGCTCAACCGCGATCTCGGCTTTACCGAGGCCGACCGGATCGAGAATATCCGCCGCGTGGGCGAGGTTGCCAAGCTGATGGCGGATGCCGGGCTGATCGTGCTCACCGCCTTCATCAGCCCGTTCCGTGCGGAACGCGAGATGGTGCGCGCGATGCTGCCCGAAGGCGAGTTTGTCGAAGTCTTCGTCGACACCCCGCTGGAGGTTGCCGAAGCGCGCGATGTGAAGGGGCTTTACAAGAAGGCCCGCAGCGGAGAACTGAAGAACTTCACCGGGATCGACAGCCCCTATGAACCGCCGGTCAATCCCGAAATCCGGGTCAACACGGTGGAGATGACCCCTGATGAAGCCGCCCAACTGATCGTGCGCAAGCTGTTGCCGCTGAAGTGAAAGATGCTCCTGCAATGACTGATGCCGAGCTTGCCGCGCACCTTGCCGAAGTGGCCGGCCGCCTGCTGATCACCGTGCGCGATTCCGGGGTGTTCTCACCCGCGATGCTGGGCAAGGCCGGGGATCAGACCGCCAACCAGTTTCTGGTCCACGCGCTGCGCGATCAGCGGCCCGGTGATGGCCTGCTGTCCGAGGAGGAGCAGGACAATCCCGCCCGCCTGTCCCACACCCGCGTCTGGATCGTCGATCCGGTTGATGGCACGCGCGAATATGGCGAGGCGCGTGATTATTGGGCGGTGCATGTCGCGCTGGCGATTGATGGCGCGCCGGCGGTGGGCGCGGTCGCGCTTCCGGGTTTGGGGCCGGGGCTGGGCGTGGTGCTGCGATCCGACGCGCCCGCCCCCGTGCCGCCGCCGCCAGAACGCCTTCGCATGGTCGTCAGCCGCACCCGCCCGGCGGATGAGGCGGTGGCGGTGGCAAAGGTGCTGGGGGCAGAGCTGATCCCGATGGGCAGCGCCGGGGCCAAGGCGATGGCGGTCGTCCGGGGGGAGGCGGATATCTACCTGCATTCGGGCGGGCAGTATGAATGGGATTCCTGCGCGCCGGTCGCGGTGGCGCTGGCGCATGGGCTGCATGCCTCGCGGATCGATGGCACGCCGCTGTCCTACAACCAGCGCGATCTATATATGCCGGACCTGCTGATCTGCCGCAAAGAGCATGCCGCGCGAGTGCTGGCCGAGGTGGCCAAGCTGTAAAAGGCGCCAATGTTTCACGTGAAACATCGGCAAAACCGGCCCATAAGACGCCTATAACCCGCCTATAACCGGCCCAAAACCTGCATCAAACCGCCTATCAGTCATCCAGCCACTGGCGATAGGCAAACCAGCCCATCACCACCACCGCAATCACCCCGCAAAACGCCACCACCCCCCAGAACGCCCAGGCGCGATTGGCAAAGGGGATGCCTTCGACATTCATCCCCAGCAGGCCGGTGACAAAGGTCAGCGGCAGGAAGATGAAGGCGACCACAGCGATGGCGAGGCTGCGCTGATCGACCATTTCGGCGCGCAGATCGGTCAGCTGTTCGTGCAGCAACGCGGCGCGTTCGCGCACTGCTTCCAGCTCTTCGGCCATCCGGGCAAAACGGTCGGCAGCTTCGCGCAGGTGCAGCTGGTCCTCCTTGCTGATCCAGTCAAATTCCAGCTGCGCCATTTCGGCCAGCGCATCGCGATCGGGCGCGACGAAGCGCCGCAGCACAATCGCCTGGGAACGCAGCCCTGCAATCTGGCGGCGCAGATTATACACATCCCCGCCATCCAGCATTTCCTCGCAATCATCGAGGCTATCGCCGAGGTCTGCGACCTTGGGGTCCAGTTCGGTGCTGATCGCTTGGGCCAGCACGGCGACGAAATCGCCCCCATCGGTCAGCCGCCCGGCCTGCATCGCGGTCTCAACCTTGCTGAGCGCGGCAAGCCGGTGGCGGCTGACCGAGGTCACCCGATCAGCCTCCACCCAGACGCGGATCGACACCAGCCCATCGCTGTCCTGCATCGTATCCAGTGCCGTGCCGCGCAGGTTGATCAGCACCGCCTGATCAATCTCGTCGCAGCGTGGGCGGGTTTCGCTGGCCAGCAGCGCACTCGCCGCCATTTGGGGCACGTGGCCGGGCAGCACGAATGGCGCCCCGTGCCCAACCCCTTCAACATGCAGCCAGACAAAGCCGGGCCCGGCAAAGCCTGCAACCTCCTCTGGCGAGATGGGAGTGACGGTGCCATCGCGCACCAGCAGCGCGTGGAGAGTGACCGGGGAGGTGCGCGTATCCATCATGCCGTTGTTAGCGAGGCTGGCCCGCGCGGCAAGGGCCTAAGGCCAAAAGCCCAAGGTCAGGATGGCGAAACAGCAGACTGGGTGAGTGGCTTGATCCTTGCCCCTCCCTTCGCCACTGTCAGCGCGGCACGGACGGGGGCATTGGCATGATCAGGCAGCGCATCATTTTACTGACGGCACTGGCGGCGGCGCTGGCGGCCATTCCGGCGGGAGCTTCCGCGCAGCCTGCCTTCAGCGAGGGCGAATTCGCCGTCCCCGACCTGCCC
>JAKFWB010000041.1 GCA_021732945.1 Porphyrobacter sp. | reverse complement strand
CCGGGCGCGGGGCCAAGGTGCTGCTGCTGGAGCGCGGCGATCTGGCAGAGGGCACCTCGTCCAACTCCACCAAGTTGATCCACGGCGGCTTGCGCTACCTGGAGCATTACGAATTCGCCTTGGTGCGCGAGGCGCTGAGCGAGCGTGAGGTGCTGTGGGGCATTGCGCCGCACATCATCTGGCCGCTGCGCTTTATTCTGCCGCACCGCCCCGGCCTGCGCCCGCGCTGGCTGCTGCGGCTGGGCCTGTTCCTGTATGACCATATCGGCGGCCGCAAATTCCTGCCCGCCGCGCAAGGCGTGGCCTTGGCCAAGCATCCGGCAGGCGCGGCGCTGAAGCCTGAATACACCCGCGCCTTTGCCTATTCGGATGGCTGGGTGGATGATGCGCGGCTGGTGGTGCTCAACGCCCGCGACGCTGCCAATCACGGCGCAGAGGTGCGCACCCGCTGCGAAGTCACCGCACTGGCGCGCGAGGGTACCGGCTGGCTGATTTCCACCACCACCGGCGAGGCGTTCCGCGCCTGTGCCGTCATCAACGCCGCCGGGCCGCGCGTACTTGATCTGCTGGGCCGGGCAGGCGAGACCCCCAGCCAACGCCTGCGGCTGGTGCGCGGATCGCATATCGTGGTGAAGAAGCTGTTCGATCACGAATTCGCCTATTTCTTCCAGTTGCCCGACGGGCGGATCTTCTTCGCCATTCCCTACGAGCAGGATTTCACCCTGATCGGCACAACCGATGTCGATCACGAGGGCGGATTGGACGAAGTGCGCGCCAGTGACGAGGAAATCGCCTATCTGTGCCAAGGCGCGTCCGAGTATTTCCGCACGCCTGTCACCCCCGCCGATGTCGTCTGGACCTATTCCGGGGTGCGTCCGCTGGTGGATGATGGTTCGGGCAAGCCTGAAGCGGCGACGCGCGGCTACAGCTTCGAACTGGATGTGGGGGAACATCAGGCGCCGATCCTCTCGGTGTTTGGCGGCAAGATCACCACTTACCGTGAGCTGGCAGCAGCAGCGCTGCGCCAATTGGTGCCCTACCTGTCCCCGCTCGCCGCCCCTGAATGGACCGGCACCGCCCCGCTTCCCGGCGGCGATTTCGGCCGCACCGAAGCGCCTGCCAAGATGCAGGAACTGGCCGCGCAATACCCTTTCCTCGGGCCAAAACAGGCGCAGCGACTGATCCGGCTGTATGGCACGGCGGCGTGGGACATTCTCGGCCAAGCGACCGCGCCCGCTGATCTGGGCGAGGATTTCGGCAACGGCTTGACGGCGGCCGAGGTCGATCACCTCGTTACCCGCGAATGGGCGCGCACCGCCGAAGACATTTTGTGGCGGCGCACCAAGCTGGGCCTGCACTTCACGCCCGAACAAAGCGCGCGCCTTACCTCTTACATCGCCGCCTATCTCACTGAAAGGACAACCCTGTAATGACCCGAATCGTGGCCCTTGGCGGCACGGTTAACCCCGGCAGCTCCACCGAACAGGCGCTGCGTCTGGCGGCCAGCATTGCAGCGGAAAGCGGGGCTGAGGTGACGGTGTTCGGCGGCGAATATCTCACCGCTCTGCCGCACTATCTGGGGCCGCTGCATGATCCGTCGCAGGGGGCAGATATGGTCGCCGCAGTGCGCGAAGCCGATGGACTGCTGATCGCCGCGCCCGGTTATCACGGCACGATTTCGGGCGTGGTCAAGAACGCCCTCGATTACCTTGAGGATCTCGCCCGCGATGAACGCCCCTATCTTGATGGCCGCGCGGTCGGGCTGATCGCCACCGCGTTCGGTGATCAGGCATCGATGAGCACGCTGCTCACCATGCGCGCGATCACCCACGCGCTGCGCGGCTGGCCAACCCCGATGGGAGCGACGATCCGCACCTATCGCGGGCTGTTTTCCCCCGATGGCGAATGCCTGGACGAACGTGCGCGCGGGCAGTTGGAACTGGTCGGCAAGCAGGTGGTGCTAGGCGCGAAGAGCTTTGCTACGGGAAGGGATCTGGCGTGAGCCGCGCCGGTCTGGACGCGGCGCTGGCCGCGATTGCCGCCGGCCGGATCGTGGTGATCGCGGGGGATCGGCTGCGCGGCGGGGATATTGATCTGATGATCGCCGCGCGCCATGTGACGCCCGAAGCGATCAACTTCATGGCCACCAATGGGCGCGGATTGATTTGTCTGGCAGTCACGCCGGATCGTGCCGCGCAGCTTGGCCTCACCCTCGTCAACCCCGGCACCGAACGCCAGACCGGACGACCCTTTGCTCGCTCGATCGAGGCGGCACACGGCGTTTCCACCGGCATTTCCGCCGCTGATCGCGCACACACCGTGCAGGTCGCCATCGCCGATGGGGCAAGCAATGCCGACATCCATTCGCCCGGCCATGTCTTCCCGCTGATCGCTCAATCCGGCGGTGTGCTGGCCCGGCCAGCGGCATGCGAAGCCGCGATTGATCTCACCCGGCTGGCGGGTGTGGGCGATGCGGCGGTGATCTGCTCGATCATGCGCGATGATGGCGAAATGGCGCGGATCGACGATGTCGGCGATCTGCTGCGCGATCATGGGCTGGCCGTGGCCGAAATTGGCGATGTGATTGCGCGGCTGGAAGAGGTAGGGGTATCGGGATGATCGAAAGCAAGCTCACCCGCCGCGCGCTTATCGCCGGGGCCAGCGCTGGCACCGTTGGCGCGGCGCTGGCGGCGCAGGGTATCGGGCCGCAGCTGATCGATCTCGGCCTGCCCGGCGGGCCAAGCCTGCGCCCGCTCACCCCCGCCTTTCCCGGCAAGGGCGAAATGATCGTCCAGCGCATTCGCCCGCCGCTGCTCGAAGCGCCGATGAGTGTGTTCCGCGATGGGGTGATCACCCCCAACGACCGGATGTTCGTGCGCTGGAACTGGGACATGCCGACCTCGGTGAAGGCCGCCGATCACCGGGTGGCGGTGGGCGGCACGGTGACGCAGGCTGTATCGTTGACGCTGGATGACATCGCTGGCGCGGGCGAGCATGTCGATGTCGTGGCCATCAACCAATGCGCAGGCAATGGGCGGGGGCTGTCAGAGCCGCGCGTCACGGGCACGCAGTGGGGCAATGGCGCGATGGGCTGCGCGAAGTGGACCGGGGTGCGGCTGAAAGACGTGCTGGCCAAGGCGGGCGTGGCAAAGGGGGCGACGCGGGTGCGCTTTGCAGGGCTCGACGTGCCGCTGACGGATGGCGCGCCGCAATTCATCAAGTCGATCCCGCTCGATATCGCGATGCGCGATGATGTGCTGGTCGCCTGGGCGATGAATGATGCGCCGCTGCCGTTGCTCCACGGCTTCCCCTTGCGGGTCGTGGTGCCTGGGTGGTTTTCGACCTATTGGGTCAAGATGCTCAGCACCATTGAAGTGCTGATGGGTGAGGATGACAGTTACTACGTCGCCAAGTCCTATCGCATGCCTGCCGCGCCGATCACGCCGGAGGACAAGGATTTCCCTACGGTGGCGATCACCACCATGCCGCCCCGCGCCTTCATCACCAGCCATGATGATGGCGCGGTGGTGGCGAAGGGCAAGCCATTGGTGCTGGAAGGCATCGCCATGGGCGGCGATGCTGCGCTGACCAAGGTTGCTCTGGTCGGCGAAGGTGGGCTGGACATCCCCTGCACCCTTGGCCCTGATGAAGGCACCTTCGCTTTCCGCCGGTGGAGCGTGACCATCCCCGCAATCACCGACGACCTTGAAGGAATCGGCGTGCGGGCGACCAATGCCGAGGGTGCAGTGCAGCCCGAAAGCCTCGCCTGGAACCCCAGCGGCTATGCCCGCAACGTGATCGAGCGCATCACCCTGAGGGCGCAATGAGACACCTTGCCATCATCCTTCCCGCAGCGCTGCTGCTGCTGGCCGGCTGCGACAGGCAGCCCGATGTGATCTTTGCCGATGCCAGCATCACGCTGCCCGATGATCCCCTCGCGCTGCCCGATTTGCCGGGGCGCGATGCGGTGATTGCCAATTGCACCGCCTGCCATTCCCCCTCCACCATGCTGCAACAGCCCAGGGTTCCGGCTGCGAAGTGGGAATCGATTATCGGCAAGATGACCGAGGTTTACAAAGCCCCGATTGACCAAGCGGCGGTTCCCGAAATCGTGCAATATATGGTCGCTGCCCAAGCAGCCGAGGCGGAAGCCGAAGCGAGGGCAAAAACGGCCAATGCTCCGCATGAAACATCAGCCAAGCCGGGGCTGACAAGGCTCTAAGCTGTGCTTTTCACCTGCCCAAACGCCGCTGGCGGGGGTCGCATGAAGCCGAGGTTGGAGCTGGCGAACCGCCCGATATTCGGCGAGACCGAGGGCAGTTCGGACGCGGACACGCCAAACCACTGCGCCAGCGTTGCCGAATATTCGTCGACCGACGTGGTCGGCAACAGCCGGCCACTGCCCACCTGATCATTGCTTGTCACAGAGACTTGCGGTGCGCGCCCGTAGAACCGCCCGCCAGCCACGCCCCCGCCAACCACAAAGTGGTGCGATCCCCAGCCATGGTCAGAGCCATCGCCGTTCGAGGCCAGCGTGCGGCCGAAATCTGATGCGGTAAAGG
>JAKFWB010000548.1 GCA_021732945.1 Porphyrobacter sp. | reverse complement strand
CGGCGAGGGCAGCGGCGAGGCGGGCGGTGTCCCATGTGCCGGTGCCGACCAGCTTGAGGCAGCCGACCATGCTGCGCACCTGATGGTGCAGAAACGAGCGCGCGGCGGCGTGGATGTGGACCTCCTCGCCGACTCGCTCGACGTCGAGAAGGTCGAGCGTCTTGACCGGATCGGGAGCCTGGCAATGCACCGAGCGGAAGGTGGTGAAATCATGCCGCCCGACCAGCACTTGTGCCGCGTGGTGCATCGCCTCGGCATCCAAGGGGTTCGCCACCTGCCACGCCCGGTCGCGCTGCAAGGCCAGCGGCGCGCGGCGGTTGGCGATGCGGTAGAGATAGCGCCGCCCGGTGCAGGAAAAGCGCGCGTGCCAATCTTCCGGCACCACTTCGCAGGCGGTCACCGCGATGGGATCGGGCCGCAGGTGAGCATTCAGCGCCTCCATCAGCCGGAACGGGGCGATGTCTTTGGCGAGATCAACGTGGGAGCGCATGCCCAAGGCATGCACCCCGGCATCGGTGCGCCCGGCGCTGTGGAGCGTCGCGTCCTCGCCGGTGATGCGGTGCAGCGCATCCTCGATGCTTTGCTGCACGCTCGGCCCGTTGGTCTGGCGTTGCAGGCCGTGGAATGGCGTGCCGTCGAATTCGACGGTGAGGGCGAAGCGGGTCACTGCGGCAGACCTTTGAGCATGGGCTTCGACAGGCTCAGCCTGAGCGGGCCGATGATGATGACCGGCACCGAAAAACCACGCTCAGCCTGAGCCTGTCGAAGGCCAGCCACGACCATCAGCCGAGCACCGTCCCTGCCGCCACCATTCGTCCGCGCAGGAACTCGCTGCGATTCAGCACCGGCTTGCCTGCGCGCTGGAGCAGGAGAGGCCGGATCGCGCCGTCACCGCAGGCGATGGTGAAGTCTGCGTCCAGCACTTCGCCAAACTGTGCGCTCCCGCGAAGGCGGGAGCCTCCCGCGTCCGGCACGAGGTCCCCGCTTTCGCGGTGACTCGCAGCCACTTCGGCGAGCAGCAGTTTCACCCGCTCGTCACCCAGTTCGAACCATGCTCCTGGGTAGGGGGCGAGCCCGCGCACTGTGCGTTCGATAACCTCAGCAGGTGCGCTCCAATCGATCTTCGCCTCCGCCTTGTCGATCTTGGGGGCATAGATCGCCGCGCTGTCGTCCTGAACCTCGGGCGGGAAGGCGGCCAGATCACCCAGCACCGCCACCATCGCCGCAGCGCCAATTGCGCCCAGTTCGACAAACAACTCGCCCGTGGTCTTGCGCGCGACGGGCACAGCGACCTTGTGGAGCATCGGCCCGGTATCGAGCCCCGCTTCCATCTGCATGATGGTGACGCCGGTCTCGCCGTCCCCCGCCATCACCGCGCGGTGGATCGGCGCCGCCCCGCGCCAGCGCGGCAGCAGGCTCGCGTGGATGTTGAGGCAGCCATGCGCGGGCGCATCGAGCACCGCTTGCGGCAGGATTAGACCATAGGCCGCCACTACCGCCACATCGGCACCCAACGCGGCGAATTCCGCCTGCTCAGCCTCGCCCCGCAGTGACTTGGGCGACCGCACGGGCACAGCCAACGCCTCCGCCGCCGCCTGCACCGGCGAAGCGCGCAGCTGCTTGCCCCGGCCCGCCGGGCGCGGCGGCTGGGTGTAGACGCACGCCACCGCATGCCCCGCCGCATGCAAGGCTTGCAGCGCCGGAACCGCGAAATCGGGCGTTCCCATGAAAATTACCCGCACGTCACCACATCCGTTCGCCCTGAGCTTGTCGAAGGGTCGTCCTTACTTTTAGCGACGGAAAAAGGAAGACAAGGCTTCGACAAGCTCAGCCCGAACGGAGTAGAGGTGCCTGATGGCATCGCAAGAGATCGAAGCTTTGAGTTCCGCGCTGGCCCGGTTGCCGGGTCTTGGCCCGCGTTCGGCGCGCCGCGCGGTGCTGTGGCTGGTCAAGCACCGCGAGAACGCGCTGCCCGCGCTGCTCGAAGCGCTGGCGGGCGTGGCCGAGACGCTGGTGGAATGCCGCACCTGCGGCAATGTCGACACGGCTGACCCCTGCGCGATCTGCACCGATCCCCGCCGCGACGCCCGCGCGCTATGCGTGGTGGAGGAAGTCTCTGACGTCTGGGCACTGGACCGCGCGCGGCTGTTCCCAGGGCGCTACCATGTGCTCGGCGGGCGGCTTTCCGCGCTCGACGGGATCGGCCCCGAGGACCTCAACATCGCCAGCCTGCTCGCCAGCATCGAGGCGGGCGGGGTGGAGGAAGTGGTGCTCGCCATGAACGCCACCTTGGAAGGCCAGACCACCGCGCACTACATTGCCGAACGGCTCGAAGCCTTCCCGCTGCGGGTGACGCAGCTGGCGCATGGGTTGCCGGTGGGGGGCGAGCTTGACTACCTTGATGAGGGCACGCTGGCGCAGGCGCTCAGGGCGCGGCGGCCGGTGGGTTAGGATTTCTCACACAAAGGCACAAAGGCACAAAGGCGTTACCGCTTGCGGCACGCCTTCGGCGCGGCGCAGCATCTTTGTGTCTTTGCGGCTTTGTGTGAGCCAATCCGACAGTTGAAGCCAAGCGCACTGCCCACTATGTGGGCGAAATGGCTATCCACGAAATCCTTGAAGTGCCGGACCCCCGGCTGAAAACCATCTCGACCCCGGTCGAACCGCAGGAGTTCGGCGACGATCTGCGCACGCTGGTCGAAGACATGTTCGAGACGATGTATGATGCCCCAGGCATTGGTCTGGCCGCAATTCAGGTCGGCGTGCCCAAGCGGGTGCTGGTGATCGATCTGCAACCCGACGATCCGGATGCGCCGCCGGTCGAATGCGCGCATGATGGCCATTCGCACACTCACCCCGCGACCAAGAAGGAACCGCGGGTGTTCATCAACCCGGTGATCCTCGATCCGGCGGCGGAGGTTTCGACCTATCAGGAAGGCTGCCTCTCGGTCCCCGAGATTTACGCCGATGTTGATCGCCCGGCCACCTGCCGGGTCCGCTATCAGGACCTGGACGGCAACACCCACGAGGAAGCGCTCGAAGGGCTGATGGCGACCTGCTTGCAGCACGAGATGGATCACCTGGAAGGCATCCTGTTCATCGACCACCTGTCGCGGTTGAAGCGCGCGATGGTGCTGAAGAAGCTCGAAAAGATTCGCCGCGCGGCGTGACTTGTTTTGCGAAGGCGCCTCCGCGCCTTCGTCCTCGCTGAGTTTCGCGCTACGCGCGAGCAGCTGCGGGCGCGCGGTCGCGCTTGCGGCGCTGCGCGCCGTTTGGTTTTATCTATATCGCCGCCCCGGGCTTGACCCGGGGCCCCGCTTTCTTGGGACAAGGCGCGCAACGCCTCTGGCGTTCTCCATACGTTCCGTGTAGGATTGCGTGATGGACCCCGCGATTCTCCCCCTTTTTGCCCTCATCCTTGGTGCCGCACTGGGCGGCGGCCTTGGCTGGTTCCTCGCCTCCCGCCCGCTCGTCGACCTGCGCGCGCGGCTGACTGAGGCCGAGCGCGCCGCTGCCGAGCAGACAAGCGAATTCAAGCGCGCCATCGCCGAATTGGGCGAAGCGCGGATCGAGGTTGCTGCACTCGGTGAACGCGCCGCGCGAGCCGATGAGCTTGGCGTGCAGCTTGAAACCACCCGCGCTGAAAACGCGCAGTTCCGCGCCGAACGCGCCGGCTTTGCCGAACAGAAGCGTCTGCTCGAAGAATCGCGCAGCAATCTGCTCAAGGAATTCGAGAACACCGGTGCTGCCGTGCTGGGCAAGGCTCAGGAAGCGTTTCTGCGCCGCGCTGAAGAACGGCTGGGCCATTCGGAAAAGGCGAGCGAGGAAAAGCTGAAAGCCCTCCTCGCGCCCGTGGGTGATCGGCTGGCGAGCTATGAAAAGCAGGTCGCCGAGTTGGAGGCCAAGCGCACCGATGCCTTCGGCCAGCTGACCGGCGTGATCGAGGAAATGCGCAAGGGGCAGGAGGATGTCCGGCGCGAGGCGCAGCGGCTCGGCAATTCGCTCACCAACGCGCCCAAGGCGCGCGTGCGCTGGGGGGAGCGGGCGCTGCAGAACGTGCTCGAACAATGCGGGCTGGCTGAACACACCGATTTCCATCTCGAACAATCGATGGACACCGGAGAGGGGCGGCTTCGCCCCGATGCGATCGTCAATGTGCCGGGGCAGAAGAAGCTGGTGATTGACGCCAAGGTGTCGCTGAATGCCTACCAGGCCGCGTTCGAGGCCGATGACGAGGGCGAGCGCAAGCGGCACTTGGATCTTCACGCCAAATCGATGCGCAACCACGTGCAGACGCTGGGATCGAAAAGCTACCAGAGCCAGTTCGAGGACGCGCCCGATTATGTGGTGATGTTCGTGCCGGGCGAGCATTTCGTCGCCGCCGCATTGGAACATGATCCCGAATTGTGGGACTTCGCCTTCCGCAACAAGGTGCTGTTGGCGACACCGACCAACCTCGTCGCCATTGCGCGCACGGTCGCGCAGGTATGGCGGCAGGACAAGATGGCCAATGAAGCCGCTGAAATCGGGAGGATGGGCGCTGAATTGTATACCCGGCTTGAGGTCGCAGCGCAGCATTTGAAGCGCGTCGG
>JAKFWB010000471.1 GCA_021732945.1 Porphyrobacter sp. | reverse complement strand
GTCAACCAGCCGATCCTCCAGCCGAAGCTGCGCCAGCGACGGGTCGCGCATCCGCGCGGCCACTGCTGGCGGATATGCCCGCCCGGCATGCGGCACCGCCACCAGCACCGGCAATCGCAATTGATTCGGCGCCGACAGGGTAAAGGCAGGGGCGTCGTTCAGGCCCGGGATTGCACCCCCGCTCACAGGCACGCGCACCGCATGAGCAGCGCTGGCAGAAGCGGAAAAGATTGGGCGGGCGGGCGACGTCATGGCGCTGGTCTAGCTGCCGCCTTTGGGTGCCTGTGTCAAAGCTTCATCGCGGCGGCGCGATCGGCGGTTCGCTCCACTCCGGGTGCAATCTGGTTCGAGCACAAAGATTTCTTAAGCCCGTGCTGCTAACGCAGCTTGCATGACAGCGACACGCCCCCCCCGCATCCTCCTTGCCGAAGACGAGGAAGCCATGCGCGCTTATCTCGAACGCGCACTGACCAATGCCGGATATGATGTCAGCGCGGTGGACCGCGGCACGGATGCCGTGCCTTTGCTGGAAACCGGCGACTTTGATCTGCTGCTGTCAGACATTGTCATGCCCGAAATGGACGGGATCGAACTCGCCCAGCGCTGCGCCGAAATTTCCCCGCGCACCAAGGTGATGTTCATCACTGGCTTTGCCGCCGTATCCCTGCGCGCCAGCCGCGAACAGCCTGCCGCCAAGGTCTTGTCAAAGCCGTTCCACCTGCGCGATCTGGTGCTGGAGGTCGAGCGCATGTTCGAAGAAGCCGACGCGGTCCGGCAGTAGTTTTCTCGAATCGCTTGCACCCCAGCCAGTGCTGCGTTAGAGGCCGCCTCCGCCCCGCATAGGGGCCATGATCCGATGGTGCGGGCGTATAGCTCAGTGGTAGAGCACTATGTTGACATCGTAGGGGTCGCAAGTTCAATCCTTGCTACGCCCACCACCGGAATTTTGCTGGCGTAACAGCACCGAAAGCCCGCCCAATCCGGCGGGCTTTTTCGTGTCTGCATTCATCGGGTGATCGGCTGCCCCCGGCTTGCAAGCACGTCCTCCTCTGCTAAAGCCCCGGGCGGGATCTAATCACAGCTTCCTGTCGATCACGCACAGCCCGGCGCAGATTGCCTGCGCGTTCAGGGCAAGAAGGATAGGGCAACAGCCATGCAGAAAATCAAAGTCGCCAACCCCGTCGTCGAACTCGATGGGGACGAGATGACCCGCATCATCTGGCAGTGGATCCGCGAAAGGCTGATCCTGCCCTATCTCGATATTGATCTGAAATATTACGACCTTTCGGTCGAAAAGCGCGATGAAACCAATGATCAGATCACGGTGGATGCCGCCAATGCGATCAAGCAGTATGGCGTCGGCGTAAAATGCGCGACCATCACCCCCGATGAACAGCGGGTCGAGGAATTCGGCCTGAAGAAGATGTGGAAGAGCCCTAACGGCACGATCCGCAACATTCTGGGCGGGGTGGTATTCCGCGAGCCGATCGTGATCGACAACGTGCCGCGTTTGGTGCCGGGCTGGACCGATCCCATCGTGGTCGGCCGTCATGCTTTCGGCGATCAATACAAGGCAACCGACACGCTGATCCCCGGCCCCGGCAAGCTGCGGCTGGTATTCGATGGCGAGGACGGCACCAAGATCGATCTCGACGTGTTCGATTTCCCGAGCGCGGGCGTCGCGATGGCGATGTACAACCTTGACGATTCGATCCGCGATTTCGCCCGCGCCAGCTTCAACTACGGTTTGAACCTCGGCTGGCCGGTGTACCTCAGCACCAAGAACACGATCCTGAAAGCCTATGACGGGCGCTTCAAGGACCTGTTTCAGGAAGTGTTCGACACCGAAGGTTTTGCCGAACAGTTCAAGGCCAAGGGCATGGTCTACGAACACCGCTTGATCGACGACATGGTCGCCTCGGCGCTCAAATGGTCAGGCAAGTTCGTTTGGGCCTGCAAGAACTATGATGGCGATGTGCAGTCGGATACCGTGGCGCAAGGGTTCGGCTCGCTGGGCCTGATGACCTCAGTGCTGCTCAGCCCCGATGGCAAGACCGTCGAGGCCGAAGCGGCGCACGGCACTGTCACACGCCATTACCGCCAGCACCAGCAGGGCAAGTCGACCTCGACCAATCCGATTGCCTCGATCTTCGCATGGACGCGCGGGTTGATGTATCGCGGCAAGTTTGATGGCACGCCTGAGGTGGTGAAGTTTGCCGAAACGCTCGAGCGCGTCTGCATCCAGACGGTCGAAAAGGGCCACATGACCAAGGATCTGGCGCTGCTGATCGGCCCCGGCCAGGCATGGCAGACCACCGAGCAGTTCTTCGAGACAATCGTGCAGAACCTCGAAACGGAAATGTCCAGTTGAGCCTGATTGTCAAAATCGGCGGAGGCCGGTGGGGATTGGCGCTTGGGGCGCTGGTTCTTCTGCTGGCCTCCCCGCTTTTGGCACCCCGACTTCTGGCATTTCCATACCATACCAAGGCCGGCGACAGTCAGGTCTGGTCTGAGACACCAATCGATCAGGCCGCGCTGGGCCGGGTCATGGCGCGGGCCGAAGCTCTGGTGTCCGCCAGCCCCATTGCGCGCGACCAAGAACCGCGTCGCATCTTCTTGACCCATGGCAGTTGGCGCTGGCTGTGGCTGGCGAACGCCCACCGTGGGGCCTTTGCCTTGACGCGGTTGGGGGGGCAGAACCTGATCGTCAATCAGGCCGATCTTGCATCTGACCGCATTGTCAACAATCGCCCTGTTGGTGGCTCGCGCCAGCTATCCTCCGTCATCGCTCACGAAATCACCCACGGGGTGCTGCTGCACCATTTCGGCGCAATTGCAATGGTGACCCAGCCACGATGGCGGGTTGAAGGCTATTGCGATCATATCGCTCAGGAAAGCGCCTTGACGGCTGACGACGTGGCACGGATCGAAGCGCGCGGCGAAGATCACCCGGCGCTGCTATACTATCACGGGCGCCAGCGGGTTGAAGCCGAACTAGCGGCCAATGGTGGGTCGGTGGACACCTTGTTCGGGCGCGAGTGAGCATGGCAAACCGATCAAAAGCGCGTCTCGAAATCCGCCAGGCCAAACTGAAAGACGTGCGCGCCATCGGCGATCTTGTCCGCCGCGCCTATGATGATTTGCCCGCCTATACGCAGGGCGAAATCCGTGGGCAGATCAATAACTATCCCGAAGGCTGCTTCGTCGCTTTGTTCGATGGCGCGGTGGTGGGGTATTGCGCTTCGATGCGGCTGGATGAGCGCGTCGCGCTGGCCGACCACACCTGGGACGAGGTCACCGGCAATGGCTTCGGCAGCCGCCACGATCCCACCGGCGACTGGCTTTACGGCTATGAACTTTGCATCGATCCGGCGGTGCGCGGCACCCGGCTCGGGCGCAGGTTATACGAAGAACGCCGCGCGCTGGCGGAGCGGCTCGATCTCACCGGCATCGTGTTCGGCGGGCGCATGCCCGGCTATGCGCGCGCCAAGCGCCGCAAAACCAATCGCGCCGAGACCCCAGAACAATATCTGCAACTGGTGACCGACAGCAAGATCCACGATCCGGTGCTGCGCTTCCAGCTCGCCAACGGGTTTGAGGCGCAAGGCATTCTTCCGCGATACCTGCCCGAGGACAAGGCAAGCCGTGGCAACGCGGTACGGATGGTCTGGCGCAATCCCTATGTCGATATCGATGCCCCGCCCAAGCACCGGCTGCCGCGCGACGTGGAAAGCGTGCGGATCGCCACCTGCCAGCTGCAATCGCGCGCGGTCTCTGGCTTCGATGAATTCATGAAGCAGATCGAATATTTCGTCGATGTGGCCGCCGATTACGAGGCGGATTTCATCGTGTTCCCCGAAATGTTCACCGTCATGTTGCTGTCCGCCGAGCCCAGCGAATTGACACCGCTGGAGGCGATCGAACGGCTCAGCGACTACACCCCGCGCATCCGCCAGCGCCTGTCGGAAATGGCGCTCGCTTTCAACATCAACATCATCGGCGGATCGCACCCCACCCGCATGCCCGATGGCGACATTCACAACGTGGCTTACGTGTGCCTGCGCGATGGATCGATCCACGCGCAGGAGAAGATCCACCCCACCCCGAATGAAGCCTATTGGTGGAACATCAAGGGCGGCGACTCCATCGACGCCATCCCGACCGATTGCGGGCCGATTGGCGTGCTGATCTGTTACGATGCCGAATTCCCCGAACTGGCCCGGCGGCTGGTGGACGAAGGCGCGCGGATCATCTTCGTGCCGTTCTGCACCGACAGCCGCCAAGGCTATATGCGGGTGCGGTACTGTTCGCAGGCGCGCGCGATTGAAAACCAGTGCTTTGTGGTGATGAGCGGCAATGTCGG
This sequence comes from Porphyrobacter sp., assembly GCA_021732945.1. Classification (GTDB taxonomy): domain Bacteria; phylum Pseudomonadota; class Alphaproteobacteria; order Sphingomonadales; family Sphingomonadaceae; genus Erythrobacter. The sequence continues at coordinate 254 of JAKFWB010000471.1, read as the reverse complement.
CAATCTGCCCAATGTCGCCAACATGGACATCCAATACGCCCAAAGCTGCATCCTCACCCCCTGCGATTTCCCCTTCGCGCGCGATGGCATCGCGGCCGAGGCCTCCGAGAATGTTGAAACCCTGACGATCAGCGACGTGAACCTTGCTGACCTCTCGTGGGCGCGGGCCGAGGGCACAGTGCAGAACCTCGCCGACCGCCGCTTTGATCTCTACCGGATCGAATGGGACAAGCGGGTCGGCAATATAAAAGACC
>JAKFWB010000122.1 GCA_021732945.1 Porphyrobacter sp. | reverse complement strand
CGTATTCTATGGCCAATGCGCCGTGCCGATCTTCTGCCAAGGTGTCCTGACTGGTACCCGCGGCATTGGCGGTGGGGCCACACAATAAAACGAGGATTGCGCCCGCGCCGCTCTGGGCCCCTCAGAAGGGCACTCGCAAATACTGCCGGCTTTCGGTCAAATCTAGCAAACGTCGGGCAGCGCGCTCGGCGTGCCGGACCCCAAATATGTCTTCTTGGGAGAGCGAGGATACCCTTGGTGCCGCAGCCAATGCTTCACGGCTTGGTCCGATTGGCCGGAGGACACCAGAACTGGAGGAGCGCAGACATCCGCCAAAAGCACATACTCTCCGCGCGACTCCGGAGGACGCACGCAGGGGTGAAACCAGCCAGCGGCCCGTGTGGAAAAGACGGCGCGGCTCTTAGCCCGGCCAAATTCATAGGGAATCCACTGCGACGGGATCCATTTGCTGCTCGCTATCCGGGCGGGCGTGTGCGCTGCAATCACGTGGGTGCAGTTGAGCAACGCCATCTCAATGATTCCGGCGATGATAAACGGGTAGCGGGGATCCGTCTTCGGGATCGCGTAGGTGTTGTAGACCAGCACCGGATCGTGGGCATCGAGCCAGTAGTCGAGACCCGCCTTCCTGCTTGCCAGCCAGGCAATCCTCTCGCCGTAGTCGATGTCGTCCATCCGGTGAGAGACGAACAGTCTAGGAGTGGCAAGGATGCGGTCCGGGAGCTTTTGCAACACCCTGATGAATTCCGCCAACACCCCACGATGATCCTCACTCGACATGATCGACTCGACAAAGTCCAGCCACTTGTCCAAGCCCACCATGTCATCTTCGACCTCAGCATAACGCTGCCTGAGATCCTCCGTGCCAACCCAAGTGAAGCTCGCCATGTCATCCTCCCGACCCGCCTTCCGCAACGCGCTCTGGGCTAAGTGCCACGACACAATCCTTTACAGCTGGCTGCCGTTGCGATGTCCCGAAAGATCTTCCTATTGTGGATTCACGTTTGAATTGCAACAGTTGAGCGATGAATACCTCGGCTGGTGTCTTGAACCCAAAGCATTTGCGCGGGGTGTCGTTGTAGGCGGCGGTGCAGGCCTCGAGAGCCGCGTCGTCGAGTGTGTTCAAGTTGGTTTTGCGGGGCAGGAAGCGCCGCAGCCGGCCGATGGCATTCTCGACGGCATGCGCCTTCATGCCGAAGTACCACTGGTTGCCCATTCGGGTCTGGTGCATCTCCGGGTCCCTGCCCAAGTACTCACCCGACCTGAACCCGATCGAGATGCTCTTCTCCAAGCTCAAACATGGCCTGCACAAAGCCGCAAAGCGCACTCAGGACGCGCTCTACGACGCCATCACTGAATTGCTACCGACCGTTAAGCCCGACAAGTGCCAGAACTATCGCAAAGGCCGGATATGCTCGAAGCTAGGGTCACACCGCTCTAGTGTGGAATTATCTAAGCACCCAACTACTTATTCCGAAATTCAATGACGCAGCACCCGTTTCTGCAACGGCCGGGGCCGCTGCGTGATCTGGGAGCTACGCGGCCCGGCCCGTTGCATCTTCGTCCTTCGCGGGACATTCAAACGCCAAGGAGACACCGGTTCTTTCAAGTTCGCCGTGGGCCGGAGAAAGAGTGCAGGTCAAACTTCAATCTGGCAAAGTGCCCGGAGGCACCGTCAAGGCAATCACCATTCATGGCTTACAATTATCGTCGAACTTAAAAACGTCATGGAGTTCAGCTCGAAGATTATAGATTCCGGCCGGGATATTGTTATCAATCCACTCATTAGTGACCCGCCAAGATTGGCACAGTTCTGTCAAGCGCTGCAAAGCTTGCTGTTGCTGCTTTTCCGCCTCGACGGTCTTCGTTATGGCAATCATTTCCTGCTGGATCGCATTGTTTCTCTGTATCAGGGCATATATAGCCAGACCGAGAGCGATAACCGTGACCGCCAGTGAGATTACGAGTATGATGCGCTGGCGCCGCGTTGCAACTCGGCGACTCTGTGTAACAAATGCTATGTGGGCGCTAGTGGGTTCTGGAGCGTTTCTCGGCCTACTGCCCAGCAGGGTTTCTCCGCCTGCCAGTTCCCCACCGCGTAGCAGCATTTCGGCTGGTCGCCCGCTCTTTTCCCAGCGATATGCGAGCGCGCCGATGCGGGTGTGCTCACGGATCCAAGCAATGTCGGTGTTGAGTGCGTGGGCCAACTCGACTACCGAATCTTCGAATCCGCCACTCGCGCCCGCATTCCTGTCTTCAATAAAGGAGATGTAGTTGAGGCGTGCAATGGCCTGCGGCAGGATTTGGTCGGCGATGTCAGCTGCAACGACCGGCAGAAGGCGCTTCTTTACGTGTTCGGCGAATGCGACCTCACGCTTGCAGATTTCTGACTTAGCCGACCTCGGCGTCATGACGAAGATTACAGAATCGGCTTCGGTGATGAGTTGCTCGATCCGCTCCCACCACTCCTCGCCCTTTTCAATATCCTCACGGTCGACGTAGGCGTCGACACCGTGTTTTTCTAAGGCCGGCTGCAGCCGGTCGACAAACGCACGAGCGTCACCGCGGGAGTAAGATATGAAGACCTTGAGTCCGTCGAATTGAGAGTGATCGGAAGATCTGCGTCTCTGAACTAGTGTCATGATTCGTCCTCACATCTTTACCGGCAAGACATGAGCATAGGGTCTCACGGGGCATTCCACGTGGCGAGATACTTCGCGTATCATCGCCAAAGCCGGACGCATCTCTCGCTCAGCAAGGATTGTCCCGAGCCTAGGTCCGTGCAGCCGCCCTCTGCCGGCAACGTCGTCGCCGTCCCACAGGTCGGCGGCCTGCACTATCGCTACGAGCGTCGCGCAGCCTGAACCCATTTGCGGCCAACGAACCTGCACCGCCGTTGCGGTGCCAGATGTCGTCGCCGTCCGCCATTGCCTCGCCTGAGCAGGCGCGGCCAGGATCCATCTTGGAAGGCCGCGCCGCATGAGTACGGCGCGCTCTTCTGTTTCAGCAAATCATCAACCATGGCCTCCGTCGACAAACCGCGCTGATGGCCGGATGGAGTCTTGAGCACAGACAGGTCGTCTACATGGAAAAACTCGGTAGCGCCGTGCGCTCTGCTCAACAGAGAGGCGCGTGATGGTCAAGTCTCACCACGAGGAGGGCGTGACGCCGGTCGACATGGCACGGCTGCAGGAGCAGGCCAAGGAATGGGCCCAGACGTTCGCGGCAACGTCGAAGCTCATTGTCAGTGTCCAGGACATCTACGCCTGGGGGTGGCCGCGAAGCCGCCCACTGCGATAGCTGCCAGCCCGAACCGCTCGACATCCCGCGCGATCTGGCCGTGGAGATGATGCGATGGCCCGCCTCACGCGCGGCCGAGCGTGCGAAAAAAGGGCCGTCCCGGCGAACATCCCTGGCCCGAGGACTACTTGGAGGCATTGGCGAAACCCGTCCGCCTCACCGTGTCGTTCGACAGCCTGCCGAAGACTAAAAAGCCTATCGCGATCTTGAACGAGGCGGTCGAGGACACGGGGACCGTGCTCTATGACGCAGAGCTGAGCCAATAGCGAAAGCGCCTCAACCAGGTTTCGCATCAATGTTCACCTGAAGAGTCCGGTAAACCACGAGCGTACGTATTGATTGCGCTCTTCAGCTGAAAGCTGCCGGATGGCGCGCTGGCGCGCGAGGTCGGCAAGCTCGTCATCGGTCAATCGTCGATCGTTGAAGAACAAGCGATTCTCTTTGCCCAAGCGAAGCATCCCGCTGGCACGCAGGAGCTTCACGGGCTGTGCGGCTCTTGAGACGCTCCAAACGCACACCGTATCGTCGTCTCCGACGGTAACCACTTCGGCATCGTCCGGACTCCACGCCACACCTCGCAGATCCTCCCCCTGATGGGCGTAGAAGCCGACTAGCACCTCGTACTGCGCCGAGTACTCGGGCAGGCCCCAAACGATGGCGATTCCGTCAGCGCCCACTGATGCAAGGCGCTCTCCGTCATGGCTCCAACGCACAGCCGTCACGGCGCCTTGGTGGCTGCCCACGATCTGCTCCGGTCCTCCACTCGCGGGGAAGAGGCGCACGGTGCGATCCGCGACCGCGACCGCCAGCTTGCGGCCGTCCCTGGACCAATCCACCGCGAGAAATCCCTCGATGTCGAGCCGGGATGCATTTTGTGTTTTCGGCGGCGCTGGACGCCCGTTGTCTACCTGTCCAGTTCGAACCTCGGCAAGATACAATCCTTTAGTTGTTGCGACGGCAAGCTTCGTGCAGTCAGGATTCCAGGCTAGGCCATTCACCGATCCCCACGAGCCCGTTTTCTGCCCGGCGGCGTCTCCTTTGAAGGCGAGCACCATGAGCACGGCAGCGTCGCGCGCGTTCCAGACGCTCACCGCGTCGCTGCCAACCGACGTTGCGAGCCAATTGCCTTCCATGTGAGTGCATGCAGCGAGGGCTGCTTCGTCCACTGAGTGCTGACGTCTGCTCAGCCGTTGTGTCCGTACGCTCCCCGACATCGGGTCCCAAATATGCAGGTCTCGGTCGCCGCCGTTGTAGAGATTCAGGATCGTTTGCCCTGCGATTCGTTGCTTTTGACCAGTAACCAGGGCCACCGTGCCGGTCTTGCTTCCGGCTTGGGGCGCAAGGCGCTGAACTCCGTTAGCGAAC
>JAKFWB010000312.1 GCA_021732945.1 Porphyrobacter sp. | reverse complement strand
GGATCCTGCCGCAGTCCGACTGGCATTTGATAGCTGCCCTGCGGTGATCTTCGCCAATTTGATCGCACCGGGCCTGCTGGTGAAGCTGCTTTGCATGGCGGGCATGGCCGAATTCGTGCCCGAAGTTGTTGCCCAAGTTGGCACGGGCTAAATCGAACATGGGCAAGCGCTCGGCAGGCTGCTGAATATCGTGCTGGTGCGCCCTGCTTTGTGGGAATGGCTGAAGCAGGCGACCGGCGTTTCGCTGATGGGCGGGGTATCGGGCCAGGTCGTGCATAAACGCCCTGAAACCCATGACGCGCTTGACTGGCACAGTGATCTGCACGCCGGATCGCGCCAGCTGGACGTGGTGATCCACTTGTCCGGCGAGAGCTATGGCGGCGGCGATTTTGAACTGCGGCGGGCCGGGCGCAGCAAAAATCTTGTCTGTTTCCAACACGGCCGCCCTGGCGCGATGGCGGTGTTTGTGGTGCGCCGCAATCATGAACATCGTGTCACGCCGCTCGTATCAGGCGGGCCGAGGCGAACTTATGCAGGTTAGTCTCTGGCCGAGCCCGAACACCCGCATCACGGTGTCGTGCAAAGGGCCTGATCGCTCCACCACAACAGAAATTCCGCCATCATTGCGGTGAGCTGGATTTCGTTGCCCTGCATGACATCGCGCGGCCCAGCAATCGCTATCCTTGCCAGTGCCTGATCAAGCTAGTCGAGATCCAGCCAATCATCAATCCCGGCTTGGCGGAACAACGCAATGCGATTCCTTGCGGCATTCGCCTGATACTGGAGGCGGCTGTTGTGGTCGGGCGAGGCAGGCATGCCGCGCCGACGCAAGCGGATTGAATCAGGCAAATGTCCGTCCATCATCCGGCGCGCCACCGACCGGTCAGCACCGCCCTGCAAGATTGTGCTGACGGGAACCCCCGCGAACAGCCGCAGCAGCCGCATATCCCGGAAGGGGAATTCGGTGCGCAGCGCGCCGGGGTAGAATTCGCTCGGCAGGCCAAGCCCGCGATCAATGCTTTCCATGTAACCGAACAAGTCGGTGTTGCTTGGCGTCGCGTGGGGCGAAGGAGGGGCGGGAGCGGCCAGCGCCGCCGTAATTGCCTCCGGCAACGCTGCCAACCGGTGCGGGGCCAGCCGGACATGGAAGGGGCTGAGATCCATTTCCTGCGGGCCAACCTGGCGAAGGGCGCGATAGGCGTCGCGCAACCGGGCGCGCAATCGGTGCTTCAGGCCTTGCGGCGCCAGCCTGGCCGTCACCGACATCTCGCCATAGATGCCGTCAATCATCAGGGTGGCGCCCTGCGCCCGCGCCTGCATCACCAGCGCGTCGGTCAGTCCATGGCGGCTGCTGAATGGCGGTCCGTTCTGTCCTGTCAGGATGGCGAGTTGGGGGCGATAGATGTTCGCAGCCTCACTTGGCCAGGCGGGAAAGCAGGCCATGCCGATCGTGCGGGCAACGATGTCGGCAAAGGCTGTTTCGTCAGGCAAGCCGCTGCCTGGAGGCGCGGCGGATGTTACGGCGACGGGGCGACGATCTGTCGGCGCTTCCTCGCTGGCCAGCCAAGCCAGAAGCGAAGAATCAAGCCCGCCGCTCAGCATGTGGGCGCAACGCCGCGTGCGGGCCAGTTTGGCCGCCATGATGTGCCGCAACACATGCTCGGTCTCTGCGACCAGATCGTCAAAGGTCCCATGCCAGCGCGGCTGTTCAACCAGAATGGTGGCTTGCCGCGATGTCACCTCGCCTTGCGGAGTGATAATAACACTCGACGCGCTGCCCAACTGGCGCACGCCGCGCAGCATGGTCGAATCGCCGCGCGCGGTGCGCAGGTGGGCACGGGCGACGGGGAACAGCAGGCCTGCCGCGTCAATGCCGGTATCGACCCAATCCAGCCGCGCCAGCGCGAACAGATCCGGCGCGACCGCAAGGCACTGCCGCGTCACCGCATAGAAGATCGGATCGCGCACCCCGGCGCCGACCATCAGCGTCACATGGCCATCCGCCGCGCGGTGGATCAGCGACCATTCGCCCAGCACCTGTGCGGGGGTATCGCTGCCAAAACGATTGAGGGCCGTCTGCGCTAACTGCGCAGGCGAACAGATCTGATCGAGCCCCAGCCGCAGCGCCAATGCGTCCGGATCCTCGATATAGCCCACCAGCAATGTCGTCGCCCCTACCGCATCATGACGGGACACGGCATCAGGGGCGAAATGATCGTGCCCAGCCACTGCCCAAGCGGCATTGCCAGCCAGCACCGTTAGCCCGAGCACGTCTGCACTGCGCGGATCAAGCGGGCGGCCATCGAGCTGAAATGCCCCATAGATTCCGCTTGCGCGAGGCGCTGAAGCAGTGTTGTTGGGCATGCTTCAGGGTGTAGCAGCTTTGAATTTTGGCTAGAAGCGGTTTCTGCTGACGAGGGCTAATCCTGCGCAAGGGGCCTGAGCAAGAGGATCATATGCCCACTATCTTCGACGACGCCGCGCGATCCGCCGCCCGCGCGGCGCTGGCGCGTGAAAGCTATCGCGATGATCATCTGCGGCTGACCGGGGCTTGGCTGGAGGGTGCCCGCTGGCTGGTCAGCACTCAATACGGCCTGTTTGCCGTCAGCGACAGCGATGCCTGTCTGGTGGCGCATGGTTGGTTTTTCGGCCTGTGTCGGCGCGGCAACCGGGTGTTCCTGTTTGAAAACTGCGCGCGCAATGATCGCCTGGTGCCGCTGGGTCGGCTTGCCTCGCTCGATCTGGTAGACGGTGAGCTGACCAATCCGAGGATCCTTGCCAAAGGCCTCGATGCAAGGTGCCACCAGATCGCCTTTATCAATGATCTGCTGTGCCTGCTCGATACCGCCAATCAATGCGTCCCGCGCTTTACCGAGCAAGGTCAGCCGGTCGATGCACAACGCCCTTTTGCGGCCGCGCAGATAGACGATAACAGCGGCGAATACATGCATATCAACGCCCTTGCGGTGGTCTCAGGCGAGATCGCCATCATGGCCCACAATGCGCGGCGCGTTCCACCAAGATGCAGCGAGCTGATCCTGCTTGACCGGCACTGGATCGAGACGCGGCGCCTGACATTGCAGAACACAGGCTGCCATGACATTGCTCAGGACCCCGATGGATTGCTGTGGCATAGTGCGTCGATGACCGGGGAGATCTTCTGTTCCGATGGACGAAGGGTCCAAGTCACGCATGACCGCATGACGCGGGGGCTGGCCTTTGACGATGATGGTGTCATTGTGGGTGCGTCGGTGTTTGGCTCGCGATCTGTTCGCGATCGCTTGCCCGGCAGTGTGATCATGTTTGACCGCAGCTTCAGGCAGGTCGCAGAGGTGCAACTGGGTGGGCCGCCTGCCGATATCATTGCCCTGTAATTCGGCTAACTGGTCGCTTGCATTGGAGACGAATGGTGCCTGCTGCGATAAGCATTCAAACTCCAGGCAAAAAGGCCTTGACCGTTGGACAGGAGTTGGCGCTGGCGAGGCTGGCCTTTGCCAGGTCGCCATCCCCCGCATCGCGCGAACGCTTTGCCCAATTGTTGATGCACGATGATTGCTACGATGACGTGATCGCCGTGTTGGACGACGCCGCGGACCGCAGTTTCCACGAGGAAATCCTGATCACCGAGGCGCATCTGTCGCGAAAGACGGCTGCGGACAATGGAAAAGCCTTGTGTGCAGCCGGCCGGGCCATTGCGATGGCTGAGAGCGATGTGACGCTCGCCCATGGGCTTGCGCTGCGCGGCAAGTGTGAAACTCGCCTTGGCCAGTGCGATCTGGCGCTGCAAACGCTGCGTCACGCGCTGGCACTTGATCCGCATAACAAGGATGCCTGCAAGCGTATCGCTGCGATCGAAGTGGCGGCGGGGCACTGCGACCAGGTTCTGGCGCTTACCGAGAAATTGCTCGCGCAAGGAGTTGGCCATACCCGCGTGTTCGGCGCGCAGGTGCTGGCCCATGCCAGAGCGGGCGATCTCGAGGCCGCCCGCCGGGCGGAGGGATTTGATCAGCTTTACCAAAGGCAGAAGCTCAGTCCGCCGCCCGGTTGGGAGAGTATAGCGGGCTTCAACGCCGCGCTGGCTGAGGAGTTGCTGGCCCATCCCGACACCCGCTATGAACGGTACGGGAGCGCATCGGCCTTGACCTGGCGGATCGAAAATCCGTCGCGTGCCAATACACCGCTGTTTAATGCGCTCGTGGCTGTGATCCAGGACGCGCTTGATGACCATATTGCCACCGCTGACCGGTCAGGTCATCCTTGGGCAGCCTTCCGGCCAGATCCGGCGCGCCTGCGCATCTGGTGCGTGATCACCAAGGGCGCCGGGCACGAAACCTGGCACGTCCACCAATTCGGCTGGTTGAGCGGTGTCTATTATGTCAGCGTCCCAGAGAGGATCACGTGGGGCTATGATAGGAAAGGTTGCCTTAGCTTCGGCCTGCCCGACGACATTTTGGGCGAGGCAATCGCGGTGTCATTTGGTGAACGCATCGTCCGCCCTGAAGAAGGGTTGCTGCTGACGTTCCCATCGCATGTCTACCACCGCACTTACCCGCACGAAGGCGAAGGCAAGCGGATTTGCGTGGCGTTTGATCTTCAGGGATGATGCGGCCGAGCGCCAGCACCAAGTTCAGCGAGGTCCACATTTGTCTGGTCCGTCCATCATCTTCTGCGGACTATTCCAAACGAA
>JAKFWB010000469.1 GCA_021732945.1 Porphyrobacter sp. | reverse complement strand
CGTCAATTCCCGATTATATCCGTAATGGTCGTGGTCCGCTTACCAGCAACGCTGCGGAAGGTGGTGCTTTTCTATCCACCCAGGGTCGCGGCAATCGACCCGATATCCAGATGCACTTCGTCCACGGCATTATTGATGACCATTCCCGAAAGATCCATTGGGGCGGTGGGATGAGTTGCCATGTCTGCGTGTTGCGACCCGAGAGCAGGGGTTCCGTGACACTCGGCTCAGCCGATCCACTTGCCCCTCCCGTCATTGACCCGAATTTTCTCGCAACGGATGGTGATATTAAAACCCTGTTGTCCGGCTTCAAGCTGGTGCGCGACATTATGGAATCAGACGCGCTTAAATCTATTCGCGGCACTGAACTCTTTACGGAGGGCATGAGCGGAGAATCAGAACTCATTGATGCGATAAGGGCCCGCGCTGACACAGTCTATCACCCGGTTGGGACATGCCGGATGGGGAACGATGAAGCCGCTGTGTGTGACGCAAAATTGAAGGTTCGAGGCATTCAAAATATCTGGATCGCCGACGCATCAGTCATGCCCAATCTCATATCCGGCAACACCAATGCCCCCGTCGTGATGATCGCCGAACGCGCTGCAAAATTTATTCTGGAAAACCAAAAATAACAATATAAAAATTGGGGATGGAAAATTGTAAAGAAATATTATCTGGCATCAAGGTGTGCACACCTCGTATTGCAGTGTAGAACTGTACGGACTTTTTGCGAACAAAAAGATTTTTCGATGATCCTATGAACGGATTTCTTTGTTTTCAGCTTATGCTTGGGCAATGCATTTTGAGTATTTCTTGTTGATTATGCCCTATTGGAAGTTAAATGAATGACTGCACTATCCGGTTCAGATGAGCAGACGATTGAGGAAATGCGGGTTCGACTTGTAACCCCCTACCAATTGACGCTCGGTATGGAATTGCTGGAATGCAGCAGCGGGCGTTCGATCAGTCGAATGAAAGCTAATAGGCGGATCGCCAAAGCGCCGGGCGATCCAAACTTTGATCCGCTATCACTCATGGGCTTTGTGGACCAAGGCCTGTCCGAATCCTTGAAGGGTTTGATTGGGGCGAGAATTGGGATCTCAACTTTTGATTTACGGATCGGGCTTTTGTCAGGATCGTCAATGGGAGATGAATTGACGTTGACGGCCGAAGCGGCGATGGTTGGGAAGACATCGGCCAGCGTAACAGGTTGCGTAACCAACTCGTCCGAAGAAATCGTTGCGGTATCAACCGGCCTGTTTCGCCTAGGAAGCTATCCAGGGGGCGCTCCGGCCGACTATAATTTGGGTGGTGATTTCGATCCTCAAACAATGCCCGGACCGATGACCAACAGTTTGGGATTATCGGGCATACTAGACTCGCCACAAATTGCAGCAGGAAACCGGGCCATTTTGGGATGGGAGAGCGGAAATATCGTCCATGGTGGCGCCGTTGCGGCGGCGCTGATGGCTGCATGCCAAGGCCGTGTGGCAGGTGGTGAAATTTCGATCGGCCAACAGCTGGCGTCGATCGACATTCGTTATATGCGCCCAGCCATTGGTTCGCGCTATCTATTCACGAGCAGCTGTTTTGAACGTGAAGGCAGGGCCGCGAGCTTTGTCCGCAGCACCTGCTTCCATGAACCAGAAAAACCGCTAGCCACAGCCATTGCAACTTTTGTGAGCTAGCGCATTTGATTGGTGCACCAGCCGAGCGTGTTCGCTAACAGGCGAGACGCGCTTCAGCCATATAGCCTGCCTCGAGCTGCGGTGCGAATACGCCCAGCTAGGCTTCTCAGATCACCCGCTGCGGAATAGGCGGCGGGCACCACCAGCAATGTCAAGAACGTGGAAGTGGTCAATCCGCCGATGATGATGAAGCCCATTGAGTTGCGCCACTCAGCGGCATCCGACTGAGCAAGCGCGACAGGCAGCATTCCGAATATTGCCGCCAGCGCTGTCATCAGAACGGGTCGCAGGCGTTCCGGCGCGGCCTTGCGCATTGCCGAGGCGGGGTCCATGCCAGCGTCCCGATACTGGTTGGCAAGATCGACCAGAAGGATGCCGTTCTTCATCACGATCCCCATCAGTGCAATCATACCGATCTGAGCAAACAGGCTCATTTCCTGCCCACCAGCCCACATGAGAAAATAGGCTCCTGAAAAGGAAAGTGGCGCTGTTAGCATGATGATTATCGGCTGCCCGAAGCTGTTAAATTGGCTTGCCAGCACGATGTAGAGCGCCACTATTGCCAGTGCGAATGCGAAGACAATTGCCTCTCCCGTCTCGGCCAATCTTCGCGCTGTGCCTTCAGTCTGGATCGAAAGTCCAGGCGGCGGCGGGTTAGACGCAAGAAGGTTCTCGACCTTCGTGACTGCGACGCTCAGCGCTACGCCGGGGGCTGTATTCGCCTGGACGGAAATCTGGCGCGATCGATCAACACGGTCGATCTCTGCGGCACTCAATGCCACCTCTACATCGGCGATTGCTGCCAAATCGACCAGCGTGCCCTGCCCGGTTCTGAGTGGCAGTGCCTGAACATCCGAGAGGTTCTGCCGGTTGATTTCGTCAAGGCGCACGCGGACATCATAGCGCCGCCCGTCGGCTTCGAAGGTTCCTGCATCACTGCCTCCGACTAGCGTGCGGGAGGCGGCGGCAAGACTGCGCGCCGATATGCCGAGGTCCGCTGCGCGGTCACGATCAAGCACAATCTGCAATTCGGGTCTGCCGCCCTCATAGGTTGAGCGGACGTCGACGAAGTCGGGTCGGGCGGCGAGTTCACCTTGTAGCCATTGAGCATAATCGTTGATTGCCGTGGTATCACTTCCGGTGATGATCAGCTCGATCGCAGCCTGCCCGACACCTCCGCCCGACACCCAGGGAACCTCCGCCACAGATACCTCGCGTGCTCCGACGACACCTTTATCGAGAGCGTCGCGCGCGAAGGTCATCAGGTCATCTTGCGACATGTCACGGCTCCGCTTGGGGGTAAGCCCGACATAGATATCGATTTCGTTGACCTTGGGATTGGTGCCGCTGCCCGCACTCGCAAACACCAGTTCGACTTCCGGGTTTTCGCGCAACACGACGTCAGCCTGCTGGGCTGCTTCGCGCGCTCCGGTGATCCCCGTGCTGAGCGGTAGCTTGACCGTCGCGAGAAATTCCGACCGGTCAGTGGTGGACATAAATGTGCTCGGCACAAGCGCTGCAAAAAATCCACCGACAAGAACGCTCGCCAGAGCGCCAGCAAGCACCACATACCGTCTGTCAACTGCCCAGCTGACGAGGCGTTCGTAGCGCAAGCGCATCCCGACATGAAATCGCTCTACGCGCCCCAGCCAGCCATCTTCCGGATGTTCCGGGCGCAGCAATCGGGCTGACAGGGCCGGCGTCAACGTGAAGGCAACCAGCATCGAAACGCTGACAGAAAACACGATCGCCAGTCCGTATTGGAAGAAGAATCGCCCGACTATCCCCTCCATGAATGCGATTGGAACAAATACCGCCAGCGTTGCAAATGTGCCAGCCAGCACCGCAAGTGCGACACGCTTGGTCGCCGCATGTGCCGCCTCGGTTGGATCAACACCGGCATCGACATCGTTCTGGATTGCCTCGACCACCACAATGGCATCATCCACCAACAGACCAATCGCCACAGTGAGTGCCAGCAGGGTGATCATGTTGATGGTGAAATCAAATGCGGCGAATGCGACGAAGGTGGAAACGATCGAGGTTGGAATGGCGAGGAGAACGATGATCGTCGCGCGCCAGCTCAACAGGAACAGAAAGGTTACGGCGACCACCAGCAACACCGCGATGAAAAGATCGAACAGCACGTCCCCGATTGCCTGTTCGATGAAGCGCGATGTATCGCGTGCGATGACGAGTTCGACCCCACCCGGTGCGCTTGCACTTATATCATCGATTGCGGCGCGGATCTGCTCTGCGACTGCGACGGTGTTTTCACCACTTTGTTTGCGCACTTCGAGCACCACACCAGGCTTGCCATCGAGCTGCGCATAGCTGGTTTCATCTTCGACCGAATCCTCGACGCGGCCGACATCGCCGATACGGACGGTCTGGCCATTCGGGCGGTAGGCAATCGGAATCCTTGCAAATTCGGCTGCGCTCGCCGCTTCGGCGAGTGTGCGGATGCCGAATTGGCGTGTCCGCCCCTCCGTCACCAGTCTTCCGCCCGGAAGCTCTGCGTTTTCACGCTGGATTGCCGAGAGGACGTCGTCAGCCGTGATGCCGCGTGCGCGCATGGCGGACGCATCCAGCCAGACGCGCATTTCGCGCTCGCGCCCGCCAACCAGCTCGACCGAACCGACCCCGGGCACGCGCTGCAACCGCTCCTTCACCTCCTCGTCCGCAAAGGTGGTCAGATCACGGATAGGCATATCGCCAGACAAGAGCACCGACAGGATAGGCGCAGCATCTGGATCGACTTTCTCGATCACCGGCGGCTCGGCGTCAGCGGGCAGGTCAGCGCCAAGTCGTGACATCTTGTCCCGGACCTCCTGCGCCATGAGGTCTGCGTCTTGCTCGAGCTCGAATTCGAGATTGACGATGCTCACCCCTTCGGCGCTGACAGAACGCATCTGTCGCAGGCCGGCGATGGTGTTGAGCTGCTCTTCGACGATATCGGTGACTTCTGTCTCGATCGTCCCAGGAGATGCCCCAGGC